>USDU01000027.1 GCA_900553635.1 uncultured Lachnospiraceae bacterium
CCACATTTCCAGTGGTTTGTGGGTTCTAAAGCCCCGCCCCGTCCGTCCTTCTATTCCGCAGACTCGCTATCCCCCGATTCTTCCTCAACAGTCGCCTCAAAATCACTTAAGCTACACGTAAAAGCCGTCGCCAGATAACTGTCGCAGGTATAGATATGATCACTTTCCGAAGTCATCACATACACATTTCCATCCGAAGCCGTACTGCCGATAGAGACAGTAAGTTCCGTACCGTCATCGCGGATGATCCGGATCGTGACAGCCGGATCAGCAAGACTGTAAGCGCTTAAGTCCTCCGGCGCTTCGCCCAGATCCCGGACAGCAGACAGCGGATTCAACCGATTCCACAGGGTCGCCAGAGCATCCTGATTCAGATCCATCTCCGGGTTATCCGGGCTGATCCAGGTCTCGCCATCATAGCTTAGATACAGGGTGCCATAGGAATTCGTGATCTCGGCTTCACTGATTTCCGCAGGCGCTACGCTTAAGACCTCGATTTCTTCCGTGGTTTCGTCTTCCTCATGATTCCAGCCTGCCCGGCTAACCAGAACATAGACAAGAGCCAGGACAGCCAGGGCGGCTATCGCCGCCAGCAGCTTTACCTGTCTTTTCTTTTTCGTCATCTACCGTTTCCTCCTTCCAAACCAGATAACGCCCCCTGTAATGAGCAGAAACAGCGGGAGCAGAATAATCGTCAGAATTCCCCAGAAAATAGCGCTGCCCGCACTTACCGTCAGGTATTCGGTACTCATACTTTTGGGCTCGATAGAAACGGTGTTTTCATGGTCTACCAACTGACTCATCACATTCAGAAACATTGTGCTGTTGCCGCCGGATACCATACTGTCTACCTGTTCATCCAGCAGAGTCTCAGAAGAGAACACGATGAGTTTTGCTTCTGTGTCTTCGTCAATGGTCTTGGTGACGACAGCACCCAGGTCAAAGGGCCCCGCAATATCGCCCTCCTCCTGATCGAGATTTTCAGATTCCAGGTTGGTCTTGGAATAAGACTTTGCCGATGTGGTCAGCAGGCTTTCATAAGTCAGATCTTCACTGATATCCGCAGCCTCCGTCATACCCTGAGCAAAGGCCAGTAACACATAACGGGAGCTTACGTCTGAGGTATATGCCGAGGACTGAATATCCGGCAGCAGATAATAGGGATAGTTTGGCAAATGATGCTGACTGTCGCCTTCCAGCACCAGCCCGTCCGCCAAAGTAATTCCATAATCGCCCAGCAGACTGTCCAGATTCGGCGTATCCTTGTCTGTGTATCCAAGCAGCAGCACCATCTGTCCGCCCTGTTCCATATAGGCTTCCAGCTTATTTTTCTCATCCTCGGAAATATCGGAAATGGCCCCGTAGATAATAACAGCTTTTGCATCCTCCGGCACAGCCTCCTCCGTCAGCAGACTTAAGGATTTCAGTTCAATATTTTCCTTCTCAATGGACGAAGTGACCGTAGTACTCAGCTCTGCCTCATCATGGCCAGCCAGCGTATAAACAACCGGCATATTCTCGGCGGTTACATAGGCAATGGCACTGGTGATCTGACCCTCACCGTCGAAGCTACTTAAAGAGCTACTGTAAGTGGAATAATCCATACTATACTGATAAATATCATAGTAATCTACAGCCTTGGAACGGTTCTGGCCCACCACCAGCACGCTGTTTTCAGACAGATCTTCGCTGGTATACTGAGAGACAAAATTCGGGTAAAGCACCGGATCCTTCGTCTCTACTTTGATGCGGGAGGACAGTCCCGCATAGCGATCCAGCAATTCCTGTAAGGTGGCATCTTCACTGCCCTGCTGGGCAATCAGGTAGAGGGTGATATCCTCGTCCAGACCCTTCACAATCTCTGCCGTCTGATCTCCGGTAGTGAACAGCTTCTGGTCGCTGACATCGTATTTCAGGTACTGGGAGGGTAATTTTCCTGCTGTCAGGTTCACCAGCACGGCGGCCACACAGGCGAAAACCACCATGCTGGCGCGGTAGGTTCCGTGCTTTTTCTGCAGAAGCTGAACCGTCAGAAACAGAGCCAGGACAATGACCGTCATATAGTAAAGAATGCCGGTCAAATCAAACATACCCTGCACGAAATTAATGAACGGCTGATAGATACAAAGGGCGTTAAGAATGGACGCCAGAAGGCCACTGGCTCCGATAACGTTGGCAATACCGGATGCCATGTTCAGGAAGAACAGAACGCCGAAGGTCAGTACCGCCGCAATGACCTGGCTCTCCGTCACTGCTCACAGAAACAGTCCAATGGCCAGACAGGCTGCGCCAAATAGGGTGTAGCCCAGGATTGCTGTATACGCCATGGGCAATGAGACACTGCCAAATCGCAATAAGATCAACGGATACAGACACAGGATCGCCATGGGAATCAGAAAAACAGTCACCATAGCCAGATATTTGCCCAGTACAATTTTCCAGAGAGAGACCGGCGCGGTCATCAGGAGCTGGTCGGTCTTCTGGCGCTTTTCCTCGGCCATACTGCGCATAGTCATCACCGGTACGATAATCAACAGCACAAAATAAACAGAGGACAGGATAGCTCCGAATACCGGATAGCCGCCCACCAGGCAGTTGGCCACGTAGTACAGGCTGGTAACCGCCAGCAGTACAGCCATGAAGATATAGCCTGTCATGGAGGTCAGATACGCCCGCAGTTCTTTTTTGTAAATCGCACACATATTACTTTTCCTCCTTTTCGTCTGATTTTGTTTCTTTCACAGAAAATTCTTCTGTTTTGCGTAGCTTTTTTCTCAGAGAAAATCTCTCTGTTTTTTCCTGTTCCTCTGTTGTCTTTGGATTTCCATTATTTTCCTCATTCGTCAATTCCAGGAATACATCCTCCAACGTTGCTGTCGTGGTCTTCACTTCCAGCCCCTTGACTTGCTTCAGAAGTTCTATGGCCTGCTCACAGGCTTCTTTGCTTCCACGCACCTGCAGTTCCATCGCGTCTGTGTGTTTCATGTAACTGCCCAGATTTTCCGGCGTATCGCTGGCCACCAGCTTTCCATTGGAAATAATCAGGACATGGTCGCAGATGCTGCTGATCTCCGAGAGAATGTGGGAGCTCAAAATAACCGTATGCTTCTGCCCAAGCCCGCGGATCAGCTCACGGATTTCAATGATCTGCTTTGGATCCAGACCCACCATGGGCTCATCCAGAATCAGCACCTCCGGATCCCCAAGCAGCGCCTGAGCCAGTCCCACTCTCTGCTTATATCCTTTGGACAAATGACGAATCAACCGATTTTCCATATCTTTGATGCGTGTTTCATCCATGACCCTCTCTATCTCCGTGCTGCGTTCGTTTTTCGGCACCTGTTTCAGCTCTGCTGCGAAACGCAGATATTCCAGGACAGTCATGTCCGGATAGAGAGGCGGAATCTCCGGCAGATATCCGATGCATTTTCGGGCCTCCATAGGCTCTTCCGCTACGTCGTACCCGTTTATAAGAATCTGCCCTTCCGTGAGAGCCAGATAGCCGGTCATCATATTCATAGTAGTAGATTTTCCGGCTCCGTTGGGACCCAGGAATCCGTAGATCTGACCTTTTTGTACATGAAAATTCAGGTGATCGACCGCAGTGTTTTTGCTGTAGCGTTTCACGAGATCTTTTACTTCAATCAAGATTGTTTCCTCCTTCTCCGTAATCGTCCGGCCCTTTTCTCTCTTCTGCAATAAAAAAGAGGAGTATCCTCGGGCAGACGTATCTGTCTAAGGATATTCCTCTTTTGTGTTTTTTCTGAATGGATTCTGTGATTTTTAAGTGAAACTTTTGTGAACACGAGCAAATGGACGAAAGTCCGGAGCGCCGTGCATCTTCAAAAACCAGGGTCGGGACTTTGTAGTTATCATTGTGTACAGCGTTTTAGCGGACAGTGTGTGACACCTGCGGACCTTGCGTCCGTGGGTGGCATACACTGTCAGATAAACGATGAACACAGATAACTACAAAGCCCCGTCCCGTCCGTCTTTCTATACACTAACCGATAACATCACTCATATCATACCGTCCTGCCGGTTTCCCCGCCAGGAATTTCGCCGCCTGAATCGCCCCTTTGCCGAAAACAGCGCGGGAGTAAGCGCGGTGCTCAAATGTGATGACTTCGTCAGTTCCCGCGAAGATCACGTCATGATCACCCACGATGGTGCCGCCACGAACAGCAGAGATACCGATTTCGCTGCTTTCGCGCTTCTTACGCTCCTGGCTTCTGTCATATACATAGTGATATGCTCCGTCAGATGCCTCATTGATGGCGTCTGCCAGTGCCAGTGCGGTGCCGCTGGGTGCGTCCAGCTTCTGGTTGTGGTGCTTCTCTACAATCTCGATATCAAAACCTGCTGCCGCCAGAGTCGGAGCTGCTTCCTTCAGAAGCTTCATAAGCAGGTTGATACCCAGAGACATGTTGGCGGATTTCAGAACAGCCGTTTCTTTGGCTGCCTCTTCGACTTTCGCAAGCTGTTCCTCGGAAAGTCCGGTGGTGCAGAGAACAACCGGGGTTTTGGTCCGTACACAGTAGTCCAACAGTCCGTCCGCTGCCTTTGCGTTTGAGAAGTCGATAACTACGTCTGCCGGCACATCACACTCGTCAATGCTTGCGAATACCGGGTATTCATTTGCGATACCGGTATATCCGTCTACGCCTGCTGCTACCTCTGCCTCCGGATCCTCTTTCAGGAGTCCGGTCAGCATCTGTCCCATGCGGCCATTACAGCCGTGAAGTATAATTTTTGTCATTTGTTATTTTACCTCGATTCCAAAATCAATCATTGCCTGCTTTAACTGTGCCTGGTGCTCCGGCTCCATCTCGGTCAGCGGCATACGAAGGGGGCCAACCTGGAATCCCAGCTGGTTCAGGGCTGCCTTTACCGGGATCGGATTCACCTCGCAGAACAGCTTATCGATAACCGGAATGGCCGCAAGCTGGATAGCAAGGCTGCCTGCCAGGTCGCCCTCCAGATACTGCATGACCATGTCGTGGGTCTGGCGGGGCGCTACATTGGAAAGTACAGAGATGACGCCATTTCCACCAAGGGAAAGGATCGGAACCACCTGATCGTCATTTCCGGAGTAGAGCTCGATGCATCCGTCTGCCAGCTGCATCAGCTTCGCTACCTGGGAAATATTTCCGCTTGCTTCCTTGATGCCAACGATATTCTTGACATTCTTTGCAAGAGCTACTGCGGTCTCCGGCTGGATGTTACATCCGGTACGGGACGGTACGTTGTACATGATAACCGGAAGGCTTACGGACTCTGCCACTGCGGTATAGTGAGCAATCAGACCCTTCTGGGTCGCCTTATTATAATACGGAGTTACCACAAGCAGAGCGTCCGCGCCGTACTTTTCCGCTTCCTGCGACAGATAGATTGCGGTTTCGGTGCAGTTAGAGCCGGTGCCTGCGATGACCGGCACGCGCTTAGCGACATGCTCTACGGTAAAGCGGATAGCCTCCAGATGCTCCTCATGGCTCAGTGTGGATGACTCGCCGGTGGTTCCACAGATGACGATGGCATCGGTGCCATTTGCAATCTGGTAGTCCAGAAGCTCTGCAAGCTTCGGATAGTTAATCTCTCCATTGTCAAAAAACGGTGTTACAATTGCTACTGCTGCTCCCTTAAAAATAGCCATTTTCATTTCCTCCTGCTAGATGAAATAAGGTTTAAAAATGAGGCGTACCTGTGAAGGCCCGCCCCAAAAGAATCGCATGTTCTGTTCTATTCCCCGGATAGCGCCCCATCAAAAACTGATGACAGTCATATCGTTCTTCACGGTATGCCCAAGAAACTACTCACAGGAAACAATCTCTTTCGGCGTCGCCCCCTTTCCCTCTTCTTCGTCTATGCCTGCCATATCCGAAAAGGTACTGATGGAAAACGCAACCTCTATCTTTCTTCCTATTAAATTATATGAATTATGTTCAGATTAGCACAGTGTGTATCGCTTGTCAACGCTTTCCGGACATCTCGCAACATTTGTCCGTATAGCGGATACATCTGTCTTTACTTTAATGTATCAATGCAAAATACATCCTCTACACACGGATACAGCTCCTCATACATTCGGATACCGGTCAGCATCAGCTCTGTATCGCCGTCTCCGGCTTCAATCAGGGCCTTCAGTTCTTCAATTGTCAGGATTCCCTTGTCGATCAGCCCCAGCACCTCATCCAGGATCAATATGTCACAGCCGTCCGTCGTCAGCACTTTCCTGGCGAAATTCAGGCCGTTGCGGATATTCATGGCCTCTTCCTGCTGCTCCTCCGGCGACAGCGCCTCAAAATTCACATCGGATTTTTCAAAACAGAATACCTTAATCTCAGGCTCCAGACGCTTGATGAAATCAATACGTTCGCCAACCTTTCCCTTCAGGAACTGTATAATAATGACGGATTTTCCTGCGCTGGCCCCGAAGATTCCCTGTCCAAGCGCCGCTGAAGTCTTACCCTTCCCGTTGCCGCAAAAGACAGTTACATGTGCTTTCCCCATTTTTTATACGCTACTCCCTTCTAAAGCAATTCCGTATGCTACTCCATAATCAGGCTTATCATACAACAAAACAGGAGGAAATGCAAGCGTATCAGTATTCGTACTCCAGCTTGCTCACGGATACCTCATAGGCAATCCGCCGCTCAGACTCGGTCTCGCTGAGCTTTTTCACGTATTCGCGGCTCTGGATGCGGCCCCAAATCTGGGCGTGGCCTCCCACCTCGAAGCCGGATGCAAAGCGGGCGTTTCTGCCCCAGCAGATGCATGGGATGTAATCTGATTTCCCATAGGGGCGGTTGACCGCGATGAGCAGATCGGCAATCTCACGGCCCAGCGGCGTCTTCCGGTACACCGGCGGCTTGCAGATATAGCCGTCCAGGAAAATCTGGTTTGTCTTGGCATTTTCCACCTCTTCGTCAAGAAATTCCACCTCTCTGGCAAAGACCGAAAGCACCAGCCGGTTCTTTTTCTCTTCGTGCCGGTTATAGGAACGGAACTGTCCGCCGATACGGATATATTCCCCCACGTAATCCCTGGATATGTCAATCAGCCGCTCGGATATCATCACCGGAATCAGATCCGCCGAATCGGACAGGCGGCGAACCAGAATATCCACCATATAAAAGCCCTCCCCGAATACCTCATGGCTGAACGTAAATCCCGATACAATTTCTCCGCTTACCGACACCTGGTTGTTTTCAATTACCTTATCTGACATAGTTTGTGTTCTCCCTTCTTCTCCCTTTGGAAATGACGTTTTCGCGCAGATTTCCGCCGGACTCCTGTATTATTCATAAATATATATGCCCAGATATTTCCATTTAGAACCATTTCTGTAAATTTTTTCTAAGTTGTTTTCGAAAAAGTACGCGCAAGCCTCAGATTTCCCTTGTAATTGGCCGAAAATGTGATAAACTGTAAAGGTTGACGAAGTATTTTTATTTGCATTGAGGAATTGTTTTATGAAAAGAGAAGATATCAGAAATATTGCGATTATTGCCCATGTAGACCATGGTAAGACCACACTGGTAGACGAGCTTCTGAAGCAGAGCGGCGTATTCCGCGCCAACCAGGAGGTGGCGGAGCGTGTCATGGACTCCGGCGATATTGAGCGTGAGCGAGGCATCACCATTCTGTCCAAGAACACGGCAGTTACTTATAAGGATGTAAAAATCAATATCATCGACACCCCGGGCCATGCGGATTTCGGCGGCGAGGTGGAGCGAGTTCTGAAAATGGTAAACGGCGTTGTTCTGGTGGTTGACGCGTTTGAAGGCGCTATGCCCCAGACCAAGTTCGTGCTCCGTAAGGCTCTGGAGCTGGACCTTCCGGTTATCGTCTGTGTCAATAAGATTGACCGACCAGAGGCCCGTCCGACTGAGGTGGCAGACGAGGTTCTGGAGCTGTTCATGGATCTGGACGCTTCCGACGAGCAGCTGGACTGCCCGTTCATTTTCGCTTCTGCGAAAGCAGGCTATGCAATGCGCAGCCTGGACGATGAGCCGAAGGATATGACTCCGCTGTTCGAGACTATCATCGACTACATCCCCGCTCCTGAGGGAGATCCGGAAGCCGGAACCCAGGTACTGATCAGCACCATCGACTACAACGAGTATGTGGGCCGTATCGGTATCGGTAAGGTGGATAACGGAACTATCCGCATCAACCAGGATATGGTCATGGTGAACCACCACGATCCGGACAAGTTCAAGAAGGTAAAAATCAGCAAGCTCTATGAGTTTGACGGTCTGAATAAGGTAGATGTGAATGAAGCCACTATCGGTTCCATCGTAGCTATCTCCGGTATTGCGGACATCCATATCGGCGATACCCTGTGCTCTCCGGAAAACCCGGTAGCCATTCCGTTCCAGAAGATTTCCGAGCCGACCATTTCCATGGACTTCCTGGTAAATGACAGCCCTCTGGCCGGTAAAGAGGGTAAATATGTCACCTCCCGTCACCTGCGTGACCGTCTGTTCCGCGAGCTGAACACGGATGTCAGCCTGCGTGTGGAGGAGACTGATTCCACTGAGCGTTTCAAGGTATCCGGACGCGGCGAGCTGCATCTGTCCGTCCTGATCGAGAATATGCGCCGCGAAGGTTATGAGTTCGCAGTCAGCAAGGCAGAAGTTCTGTATCACTACGATGAGCACGGCAAGAAGCTGGAGCCCATGGAGCGCGCTTACATCGACGTGGATGACGAGTACGCGGGAAATGTTATCCAGAAGCTGGGCGAGCGGAAAGGCGAGCTTATCAATATGCACAGCAATGGCTCCGGTTCCACCCGTCTGGAGTTCCTGATTCCGGCCAGAGGCCTCATCGGATACAGAGGCGAGTTCATGACCGACACCAAGGGAACCGGCGTGCTGAACACTATTTTTGAGAACTATGGCCCGTACAAGGGAGATATTCAGTACCGGAAGCAGGGATCCCTGATTGCCTTTGAGGCCGGAGAAGCGATTACCTACGGTCTGTTTAATGCCCAGGAGCGCGGTACCCTGTTCATCGGACCGGGCGAGAAGGTTTACGCCGGCATGATCATCGGCCAGAATGGCAAGGCGGAGGACATCGAGCTGAATGTCTGCAAGACCAAGAAGCTGACCAACACCCGTTCCTCCAGCGCCGACGAGGCACTGAAGCTGATCACCCCGAGAGTCTTAAGCCTGGAGCAGTGCCTGGAGTTCATCGACACGGACGAGCTGCTGGAGATTACACCGAAGTCTCTTCGAATCCGTAAGAAGATCCTGGATCCGACCCTGAGAAAGAGAGCGGGATTTAAGAAGGCTTAAGAGCTTAAGATAGAAAATGAGATAAATGAAAAAAGCTATGAATCATTCTTTTAGCAGTATGGTTCATAGCTTTTCTTATTTTATTGTCTTATTCTACATCCTGCAGGGCATCCATATCCACCTCGCCGGTGCGGACCTTGACCACCTTATCCACATTGTATACAAAGATCTTGCCGTCTCCGATGTGACCGGTGTACAGGGCTTTCTTGGCCGCCTCGATGACTGTATCCACCGGGATGCTGCCGACGATGACCTCGACCTTGACCTTGGGAAGCAGGGTTGCGTCCATCTCGACGCCACGGTATTTCTCGCCAGCGCCCTTCTGGATGCCGCAGCCCATAACCTGTGTCACAGTCATGCCTGTCACGCCGATGTCATTCATGGCTTTCTTCAACTGATCATACCGGGACAGCTTTGCGATGATAGATACCTTGTAAATACCTGTCGCAGACACGGGAGTCTGTACCACCTTGACCGCCGCGTTCTTCTGAGCTTCGGAAGCCGCCTCGTACTCGCCCACGCCCAGGTTTGTATTTTCGTTGACCTCCATAGTCATGGTGTTGGAGATATCCATGATACTGAAGCCTGCGTATGCGGACGGAAGTCCATGTTCCATGGAATCCAGACCCACAATCTCCTCTTCCTCGCTGACACGAAGTCCAAAGACTGCCTTGATGAAGAAGAATACCAGCGTCATGGTAACTGCGGTCCATGCCAGGACGGAGAACATACCGAGAAGCTGTTTTCCAAGGAGTGTGAAGCCGCCGCCGTAGAAGAGACCTGTCAGGGTATCATTTCCCGGCGCGCTTGTAGTAGCGAAAAGACCAACTGCGATCGTTCCCCACATACCATTCATGAAGTGAACGGCTACCGCGCCGACAGGATCGTCTACGCGAAGTACATAATCCAGGAACCATACGCCGAAGACCACCAGGACGCCGGCTACTGCACCGATGACGATAGCGCCGAAGCAGTCTGTCACGTCACAGGGAGCTGTAATGGCTACCAGACCTGCCAGGGAAGCGTTCAGACACATAGATACATCTGGTTTTCCGTAACGAACCCAGGTAAAGATCATACAGGTTACGGTTGCGATCGCCGGAGCGATGGTTGTTGTTACAAAGATAGAACCAAGCTGTTCTACAGATGTTGCAGCTGCGCCGTTAAATCCATACCAGCCAAGCCACAGGATGAAGCAGCCGAGACAGCCAAGGGGCAGGTTGTGTCCGGGGAACGCGTTTACCTTTGTAATCTTGCCGTCTTTATCTTTTACAAATTTTCCAATACGGGGTCCAAGGATTTTCGCGCCAATCAGAGCGCTGAGACCGCCCACCATGTGGATGGCGCAGGAGCCTGCGAAATCATGGAAGCCAAGCTGGGAGAGCCAGCCGCCGCCCCAGATCCAGTGCGCTTCAATCGGATACACCAGTGCGGAAATGATGCCGGAGTATACACAGTAGGACAAGAACTTCGTACGCTCTGCCATAGCGCCGGATACGATGGTCGCTGTGGTCGCACAGAATACCAGGTTGAATACGAAATTGGAATAATCAAAATTCTCATATGCGGTAAAAATATCGAAGCCGGGCTTTCCGATGAATCCTGCCACATCCTCGCCGAGCAGCAGCCCGAATCCAATCAGAATAAATACAACTGTACCGATACAAAAGTCCATCAGGTTTTTCATCAGGATATTACCGGTGTTCTTGGCTCTGGTAAACCCTGCCTCCACCATGGCAAAGCCTGCCTGCATCCAGAATACCAACGCGGCTCCTATCAGGAACCAGACAGCGAATAACTGGCCGTCGATTGCACTTAAAATTTCCTGGGTCATAACACTTCCTCCTCTTTCTTACAGATTATTCTGAAGGGCTCCGGAGTTGTAATACATTCCCTGCAGAACGGTATAAAAAAAGGAGACCCGGCTCGCGGAATTTCCGCTTCCAAATCTCCTTTGATATGAGCAATATTATAATCAAACATTCCAGAAACTGTCAATGTTAAGATTATCCAAAATTATTCACGAAATTTTTAGTTTTTTCACAAATTTACGCACAAGCTTCTGCTTCTCGTCTGTCGCGGTCCCTGTTTCACGTTCATATTTTATTCATATTTCTTTTAAAAATCGTTCAATTAGTGCTCATATCACATTCATTTTCCGCCCATATAATAACAACATAAGATAAAGAAATACTTAATAAACGCTTATTACCTTATTTTGAATAAACTTTTTCATAATAAATGCCAGGCAGAGCAGCTGCCTGGCATCCTCCCTTTTCAGGGGCTTTTTTAATTATCTGTCTTTTCTTCCCAGTCATCCCCGTAGAGCTCTTCCATGGTGTAGACCTTCACCACAGATTTATCCTCCACGTCTTTATAGGCAGGCCACATAATTTTCACCACGCAGAACAGGGCGCAGCCTGCGATCCACAGACACGTAAGCGTCACCAGGACAGACGGAACGCGGCGCACCGCCTCTCTGGCCCGCTGCTCCAGCCATTTTATCCAGAAGCTTACACCCCGGACAATATAGTACATGAGCGGAACCAGCATAGGCATACTATAGCGACCCTGGGGCTGATAATCCGTCGCGTAGGAGTACCAGAAATTCAGCACATTCGGCACCAGAATCGCTACCAGTAATCCCAGATGCCAGAACAGACGCTCCGGATCCGCCGGGCTTTTCTTTCTCCGGCTGCGGCATTTTCCCACAGCCTCGGCCAGTATTCCCAGAATTCCCGCAGCGAAAATCAGTGCGTAACCTACGTACATCCACCAACGGAGAGCGTACCACAGAGGCCCCAATACACCGATAAAACTCTTTATGACAGAGATAACCCAGTCGGAATGAAACAGCATATAGGCCATGGAATATCCCTGATTCCGATAGTTCTGCCGGTTCGACGGCTTCAGAATATCCATGGCGTAATGCTCTGCGTACTGATCCTGGGTCTTCAGTCCCAGAATATCCCCGTCATACAGAAAATAATTCCGCACAAACCACCAGCCCGCCAGAATCAGAACAATCCCCAGAATCAGAAAACCTTTTTTCCAGAAAACCTTCCAGATTTCTTTTTTCTCCTTCGGATTCGCTGCCTCACGGCTCCATTTCAAATGGCAGCCCAGGTAAATAAGCGCGGCTGTAATCAGGAAGCCGTAGGCATTGTAATAGGACAGGATGCAGACAGAACAGGATACTGCAATCCAGATACAGTTTTTTACAGGAAACCGTTCTTCCATCCCTTTTATCATATACCATAAAATCATGGCCGACGCCATAAGCGCCATGGAATCACAGTTCAGATACGTAAACAGAAAGCACGCCTGGGGAAGACAGACGGTCAGCAATGTAAACAGCCACTGCATATTCGCCCGGTCAAAGAGCTTCTTGGAAATGGCCCGAACGTAACCTGCGAAAACCATGCCGCAGACCACGCTGACCAAACGGCCCGCGAAGATCAGGGAAAAGGCGTCTTTTGTCCAGATCATGGCCACGCGTACCAGGACAGCCTCTGCCATCTGGGGAAGAATAGGCCGGAAACCATAGGTGAAGCCCCAGGAGTAGTCCATAATCTCCTGCTGATAGCCGGTCGGCAGCTTGCCGTATTCCACAATATAATCCACGATACGGGAACGCATATATTCATCCGGCCCCTCGTTGAAGGGCAGAATCCAGGCCCAGGCAGTAAAGACCAGCAGGATAAAGGCAAAGAAGGCGATCTCCATCCAGTTTTCTTTCGTAAGCTTTTTCATATGTTTAAACGATCCTTTAATTCATATTTTCTTGCATATTATTTTTATTATAGCAATATTACCGGAAGAACACAACCGGGAAAGAAACGAAAACGCCCCTTTAAGTTTACGTTTATTATTGAAAAAAATATACATTTTCGACAACAAAAGCCGTTCCTGCAAGCAGGCGTACGGCTTTTACGAATTTTTTGAACCTTATAGTTTTGTGTATTCGACTTGTCCGGCTGCGCCGGGAGAGCGCAACCGCAAGGTCGAATAAAATAAAAGGGAGAGATAGGGCCTGGTGCCCTGAAATATAGGAAAAAGGCGTTACCACGGGAATTGGTAACGCCTTTGTTATCATTAGTTTTTCAATATGTATTATCTTTTGTTGAGATGATTCTACTACGGGAATCCGCAAAAGTCAATACCTTCTGCCGTCGAAAAATATCGGTAATTTTTGCTGCATTTTCTGTAATTTGCACAAAAGCAGTCGAAATATGCCGTCTTTCGCTTATCCCAATATCAGCTTGACACAGCCATAGATACCTGCGTCGTTGCCCAACTCCGCCAGGGCGAAGGCAGTCTCACGGGTAGACTTATATGCTACCGGCTGGTAGTGCTTGCGCACATAATCCAGCAGAATCGGACCTGCTTTGGAGACGCCGCCGCCGATAACGATGACTTCCGGATCCAGAACCGCAGTCATGGAAGCAATCGCCTTGCCCAGGTAATCGCCGAATTCATCCGCGATCTTCTTGGCCAGATCATCGTCCTCTTTCACTGCGTCAAAGACGGACTTTGCGCTGATATCATGGTCGCGCAGGACGGAAGGCTCGTTGCTCTTTTCCAGCCACTCCCGCTCCAGGCGCGCAATACCGGTAGCGGACGCATACTGCTCCAGACAGCCCCTGTTGCCGCAGCCACAGCAGCTCTCCTCGCCGTCCTTTACATGGATATGACCGATCTCGCCGCCTGCCCCGTGGGCTCCCACCAGAATCTGTCCGTCGATGACGATACCGCCGCCGACACCGGTGCCCAGGGTAATCATCAGCACGTCCCGGTGCCCTTTTCCACCACCCAGCCACATTTCGCCGAGGGCTGCCACGTTGGCGTCATTGCCTGCCTTGCAGGGCAGTCCGGTAAGCTCTGTCAGTTCTTTTGTAACAGCCTTGTAGCCCCAGCCCAGATTGGCAGTATGCGGAACACTGCCGTCCGCAGCTACCGGTCCCGGTACATCTACGCCGATACCCGCGATTTCTTCTTTGTTCAGCTTTTTCTCTTCTATCTTATCCAAAATGGTCTTTGCCAGATCCGGCAGAATCGCTTCGCCCTCATTTTCTGTGTGAGTCGGCACCTCCCATTTATCCAGAACCATGCCATCCGCGTCAAAGAGTCCCAGCTTCATGGTTGTTCCGCCGATATCAGCTCCAAAACAATATTTTTTCATATCCTATATCCCCCAGTATCCTTTTAATTCTTTCTTGTCATGCTTTCCTGCACACGACGGTACAATTCCTGCGCCGCGTTGTAACCCATCTTCTTCTGACGGTTATTAACTGCCGCAGTCTCTACGATAATAGCCAGGTTCCGGCCCGGACGGATGGGCAGGGAATGGCAGACCACCTTATTGCCCAGGAATTCTGTATACTCCTCGGTCAGTCCCAGACGGTCGTACTCCTTGTCCTTATCCCAGTCTTCCAGCTTGATGACCATGTCAATGGTCTGGGTCTCCTTGACGCACTCCACACCGAACAGTGTCTTTACATCCACAATACCGATGCCGCGCAGCTCAATGAAGTGCTTGGTAATCTCCGGGGAACGGCCCACCAGGGTATCGTCGCTGACCTTGTGAATCTCTACCACGTCGTCGGTAACCAGACGGTGACCACGCTTAATCAGCTCCAGTGCAGCCTCACTCTTACCGATACCGCTCTCGCCCATAATCAGCACGCCCTCGCCGTATACGTCTACCAGCACGCCATGGATGGAGATACGGGGCGCCAGCTGAACATTCAGCCAGCCGATGATAGCCGCCATGAAGTTCGATGTCTTTTTATCCGAATAAAAGACCGGTACATTGTACTTGTTGGCCATTTCCAACGCATAGGGCTCCGGCTCGGTGCGGGAGGTGTAGACAACGCAGGGAATATTGCTGGAGAAAAACTTCTCATAAATCGGCTTTTTCTCCTCATCGCTTCTGCTCTGCAGATAAGTGTATTCCACATATCCCAGAATCTGCACACGCTCGGTAGCGAAATGCGCGAAATAACCGGACAGCTGAATGGCCGGGCGGTTAATCTCCGGAGACGACAGCTTCATACCGGTCAGATCGATATCCGGCGTCAGATTTTTCAGCTTCAGCTTCTCTACCATCAACGTCATGTCTACATTTTGTACACTTCCCATGTTTGTTTCCTCTCTCTTCTTTATTTTTCATTTTTTATACGAAATGTCCTGTCACGGATGTTGTCTCTATTTTATCACACTGTTGCCTGAGGGGACAAGGCATATCCTTCATCTCAAGGGGCAATTTTTTCTGTTATTTCAATGAAAGAATTTCCATACTTTTTCCGCCGCCGCCCGATTCATGGACGGAACGTCTGCCAGGGTTTCCACATCGGCCTCCCGTATGGCTTCCAGCGACTGGAAATGGCGCATCAGTGCCTTCCTTCTGGCCGGTCCGATACCCTCGATGTCATCCAGGACGGAATGTACCTGTTCTTTGCTTCGAAGGGAACGGTGGTACTCAATGGCGAAGCGGTGGGCTTCGTCCTGGATGCGGGTAATCAGCCGGAAGCCTTCGGAGCTGCGGTCAATGGGAAGCTCTACATTATTGTAATAGAGACCGCGGGTGCGGTGGTTATCGTCCTTGACCATACCGCAGACCGGAATATCCAGGCCCAGCTCATCCAGTACCTGCAGGGCAATGTTGACCTGCCCCCGGCCTCCGTCCATCATCAACAGATCCGGAAATTTCGTGAAGCTGCCCATTTCTTCGGGCATATCTTTTTCTTTCAACTCCCGGCTTTCTTCCATACCGTGGGTGAAACGGCGGGTCAGAATCTCACGCATGCTGGCATAGTCGTCGGGGCCTTTCACGGTGCGAATTTTGAATTTGCGGTAGTCGCTGCGTTTGGGCTTGCCATGGTCGTAAACGATCATGGAACCGACAGATTCGAAGCCATTGGTATTGGAGATATCGAAGGCTTCGATGCGTTGGATTCCATGCATGCCCAGGATGTCAGCAATCTCTTTCATGGCTCCGATGGTACGGCCTTCTTCCCGCTTGATACGCTCCCGATCCTGGCTCAGGACCAGGGCAGCGTTCTTTTTTGCCAGCTCTACCAGCTTTTCTTTTTCGCCGATTTTGGGGACACGCAGGTAAACCCGGTGGCCTTTGCGGGCGGTCAGCCACTGTTCTATGAGCCCGTGGTCTTCGACCTCGCATTCCAGCATCAGTTCCCGGGGAATATACGGGGTTCCGGCATAGAACTGTTTGATGAAGCTGCCGAGTATCGCGCTTTTTGGTTCCCCATCGTAGGTTTTCAGGTAGAAATGGTCTCTGCCGATCAGGCGGCCGTCGCGGATGAAGAAGACCTGGACCACGGCGTCCCAGCCGTCGACGGACATGGCGATGATATCTTTGTCTTCCATGTCACTGTTGGTGATTTTCTGCTTCTGGGCTACTTTTTTTACATTTTCCAGCAGATCCCGGTATTCAATGGCCTTTTCAAAATCCATGGCATCGGAAGCATCCATCATCTTCTTCTCTAACATCTTTAAAACACTGTCATAACGGCCATTTAAGAATTCCAAAGCCTGGTTTACAGACTCCGCGTACTGCTCTTTGGAAACGTATCCCTGACACGGAGCGTCGCACTGCTTGATATGATAGTTTAAGCAGGGACGGTCCTTTCCAATATCTTTCGGCAGATTTCGGCTGCAGGTGCGGATCTTATATAATTTATGGATCAGATCAATCGTATCTTTCAC
>USDU01000028.1 GCA_900553635.1 uncultured Lachnospiraceae bacterium
TCGAAAGAAGTAAGACCCCTTGAAGACGACGAGGTAGATAGGGCAGGGGTGGAAGTGCCGTAAGGCATGGAGCTGACTGTTACTAATCGGTCGAGGGCTTGACCTAATTGGTTGTGTTCACAAAAAATGGAATGATAGATGTGTAGTGTATGCGGTTTTGAAGGTATATCGGAAAGGCCATCGGAGAGATCCGATGGCTTTTTGATGTTAAAAAATAAAAGAAAGAGCGCTGTTAATGAGAAAAATACTCATTAACAGCGCTTTTCATTCCACAGAAAAAGCAGTATTATGGGGTTAGAAGAGTCTAACACAAAACAGACTCTTACACACTCAGGAAAAAAGATGCAGGGAGGAAAGTTATGTTTCTTGAGATTAATAACCTGAAGAAGAGTTTTGGAACCGGTGAAAGCCGTGTGGAGGTCTTAAAGGGAATCCAGTTTTCTGTGGAAAAAGGTGAAATCTGTGTTCTCCTCGGTCCATCCGGTTCTGGTAAATCGACACTGTTGAATATTATCGGCGGAATCGACGAGGCGGACAGCGGTTCGATCGTGATTGAAGGCGAAAAAATTGAGGATATGAATGAAAAGACGCTGACACGGTACAGACGAAAACATTTAGGATACGTTTTCCAGATGTACAATCTGATTCCAAACCTGACGGTAAAAGAAAATATGGAAGTCGGCGCATACTTAAGCGATCATCCGCTCGACATCAACGATCTGTTAAAGACACTGGGGCTCTATGACCACCGCAACAAGCTGCCGAACCAGCTCTCTGGCGGTCAGCAGCAGCGTACTTCAATCGGAAGAGCTATCATCAAAAATCCAAGCATTCTGCTCTGTGATGAGCCGACAGGTGCACTCGATTACCATACTTCAAAAGAAATTTTGAAGCTGATCGAGGACGTCAATCAGAAGTACGGCAACACCGTCATCATGGTCACCCACAACGACGCCATCAAGGATATGGCGGATCGTGTGGTGCGGCTGCGCGACGGCATGATCCGCAAGGACTACCGGAACGAACACAGGATTCCGGCAGAGAATCTGGAGTGGTAGGGGGAGACGTATGAAAAATCCGCTGCGGAAGCGCTTGCTGCGCGAGCTGAAAAGTGAATTTGGAAAATATCTGGTGATTTTCCTCCTGCTGGCCGGAACCATCAGCCTGGTATCGGGCTTTCTGGTGGCGGACGGCAGCTTGCTCATTGCCTATAACGAGGGGTTTGAAAGATACAATATTGAGGATGGTAACTTCCGGCTGGGCGAGAAGGCCAACAAGGCCCAGTTAAAGTCCATCCGGGATTTGGGCGTTACGGTCTACGACCTGTTTTACGCCGAGGAAGCCCTGACCAACGGCAGTACCCTGCGTATCTATCCGAATCGGGAGCAGGTGGATCTGGTCTGCCTGATGCAGGGCGCAATGCCGACATCGGCGGACGAGATTGCCATCGACCGCATGTACGCCGATAACAACAGCCTGACCATCGGCGATACCCTGGAAAGCGGTGCCCGCTCCTGGACCGTCACCGGTCTGGTGGCATTGCCCGATTACAGTTGCCTCTTCCGGGATAACAACGACAGTATGTTTGACGCGGTAAAATTCGGCGTGGCCATCGTGACGCCGGAGATGTTCGAGGATTTTAGTAAAGATGAGCTGTATTGGAATTATGCATGGAAGTATGATGTGAAGCCGGCGGAGGGCAAGCCTGAGCAGGACGCCGCCGAGGATCTGATGCAGGGCATCTTAAATGAGGCCGAGCTGGAGAATTTCATTCCCACCTATCAGAACCAGGCGATTCAGTTCACCGGCGACGATATGGGCGGAGACAAGGCCATGATGGTAATTCTTTTGTATATCGTCATATTGATAATGGCTTTCGTTTTCGGAATCACCACCAGCAATACCATTTCTAAGGAGGCCAATGTCATCGGTACCCTGCGGGCCTCCGGTTATACGAAAAACGAACTGATTCGACATTATATGACCATGCCGACCATCGTGACGCTGACCAGCGCCCTGATCGGTAATATTCTGGGCTATACTTCCCTGAAAGAGGTCTGCGCCGGAATGTATTACGGCAGCTACAGCCTGCCCACCTACGTAACCGTCTGGAATGCGGAGGCATTTCTGGAGACCACGGTGGTTCCGGTGATTCTGATGATGGTGGTCAACTATCTGGTGCTTCGGCGAAAGCTGAGTTTATCGCCGCTGAAATTCCTGCGGCGTGATTTGAGCCGACGGAAGCAGAAGCACGCCATGCCGCTAAGCCCCCATATCCCGTTTTTTACCCGGTTCCGCTTACGGGTCATTTTCCAGAATGCCGGGAACTACCTGATCCTCTTTATCGGAATCATTTTCGCCAATATGCTGCTGATGTTCGGGCTGGCCCTTCCGGCGGTGCTGGACCACTACCAGGCGGAAATCGAGCAGAACCTGCTCTGCAATTACCAGTATATCCTGCAGGTGCCCTATGACGCCATGAATGAAGATAAGAAGCTGGAGAGTATGATTTCCATGCTGTACTTTCAGAATGAGGTGGAGACGGAAAATGAGGACGCGGAGAAGTTCAGCGCCTACACCTTAAATACGCCGGAGGAGCCCTACATGAAGGAGAGTGTGATGCTTTACGGCCTGCAGGATGACAGCCGGTATATTCCCATTGATTTCCGGGATGGCGGCGTGTATGTGTCATCGGCTTATGCGGAGAAGTATCTGCTGAAGCCCGGAGATGAGATTATCCTGTATGAGGAGTACGGCACCGACGCCTATACCTTCCGGGTGGACGGCGTCTATCATTACGAGGGCGGCCTGACTATCTTCATGTCCCAGAAGCAGCTGAACACCTTATTCGACCTGGGAAATGATTATTTCAGCGGTTATCTGTCTGATACGGAGATTACAGACATTGATGAGAAATACATCGGTTCGGTGATCGATGTGGAAGCGCTGACGAAGATTTCCAGGCAGCTCAACGTGTCCATGGGAAGCATGATGGGGCTGGTCAATGGATTTGCGATTCTGATGTTTATGGTGCTGGTCTACCTGCTGTCGAAAATCATCATTGAGAAGAATGCCCAGTCCATCTCTATGACGAAGATATTGGGTTATTCCAATCGGGAAATCAGTGGATTATACATTATGTCAACCACAATAGTAGTAATCCTGTTTCTGCTTATCAGCCTGCCCATCGAATACGAAATCATGGAGGTGCTGTTCCGCATGATGATGCTGCAGAGCATCAGCGGCTGGATTACCTTCTACATCGGACCGGAGATTTACGTGAAAATGTTTGTAATGGGCTTTGCGACCTATCTGATGGTGGCCCTGCTGGAATACCGGAAAATCCGGCATGTGCCCATGGATGCGGCGTTGAAGAATGTGGAATAGCGGGAGGAGTGAGAGTATGAACGGAAAGAAATTATTGCTGCAGAAGCTGATGCTGCTCCTGCTTCTGCTGGTAGTCGTGGCAGCCGGAGCGGCAGTCAGCTTCGGAATGAAAAATAAAAGCGCGAAGGACGATGGAAATGCGGCTTCCAAGGGGACGACGGCGTCCAGTGCTTCCGGAACAGCTTCCGGGGAGACGACAGAAAATCAGGAATCCGCGTTGGAAAAAGATAAAACCGAAACGGTTTACATAAAATCAGATGCGGAAGGAAACACCAGGGAAATCACGGTGGAAACCACCCTGAAGCACCCGTCCGATGGATCCGATATCCGGGATCAGAGTAACCTGAAGGACATCCGTAACACCAGGGGCGACGAGGAATATACGCAGGGCTCCGACGGAAGCCTCATCTGGGAAAATCATGGCGCGGACATTTCCTATAAGGGAACCAGCGACGCAGAGCCCCCGGTCAAAGTAAAAGTCACCTACTACCTGAACGGCGAACAGATAAGCCCGAAAAAACTGGCCGGAAAAAGCGGCCAGGTAAAAATCCGCTTCGATTACGAAAACACAGCCACCGAAACCGTGACCGTGAAGAAAAAAGCCTACGAAGTACAGACCCCGTTCCTGGTCATGTCGGCTCTGGTACTGCCCTCCGATACCTTCTCCAACATTGAGGTAACCAATGGAAAACTAATGAACATGGACGATCAGAACATGGTTATCGGCTACGCCATGCCCGGCCTGGCCGACAGCCTGCAGCTGTCCGGCTATGAGGTGACCGAGGACGTCGATATCCCCGAATACGTGGAAGTCACCGCGGACGCCAAAGACTTCGAACTGGAATTCACGGCCACCATCATCACGCCGGGACTGTTGGATGATCTGGATACCGACGATTTGAAGGACGCCGACGATTTCGCAGATGGCATGGACGACCTGAAGGACGGTGTAGACGACATGGACGAGGGCGTCGGGGAGCTCTATGACGGCCTGAAAGAATTCGATGACTATCTGGATGAATATACCGATGGCGTGACGGCGCTCCGGGATGCCATGAATCAGGTGCGGGACGGAGCCGGAACCCTGAATTCAAACAGTAAGGCGCTGACGGATGGCGCGGCGGCGCTGCAGAGCGGGCTGGAGCAGCTGAATGCGGCGCTTGGCGCCGCAGGCGGCACGACAGGCCAGGCAGCTTTCGCAAAGACCGTAGGAGCATTGGGAGCAGCTTCCGGAGAAGAC
The DNA here is from genome assembly GCA_900553635.1 of uncultured Lachnospiraceae bacterium. The sequence continues at coordinate 4,628 of USDU01000028.1, forward strand.
GCGACAGAGGAACAGAAGGCAGCTTTGGCAGCTTTGGGACTGACTGCAGAAGACGCGCAGGCACTGGCCGCATACGCCAAGACGCTCAGTGACGCCAGCTCTTCCGCAGGCGCTCTCCAGAGCCAGCTTGCGACCTCCGTAGCCCAACTGGCTGAGGGCAGCAGGCAGCTGACCACCGGCCTGACCGCCTACACCGCAGGCGTCAGCGCCCTCTACGAGGGCACCACCAAAGTCGTAGAAGGCGGCACCACCCTCTGCACCGCAGGCGGCGAGCTCTACCGTGGCTTTGGGGAAGCCCTGGACGGTGTCAAAGAACTGCGCGACGGCGTCCGCGACTTCAAAGACGACGGCATCGCCGAACTGACGAAGCTGGGCGGAGCCGACTTCCGTAACGTGATTAACCGGCTGCGGGCAGTGAAAGAGGCCGACGACGGCTACGACAACTTCGCCGGGCTTGCCGAGGGCAAGACCGGAAGCGTCCGCTTCATCGTAGAAACGGAAGAGATCAAAAAGTAAATAGAAGCCACACAACTACTTATGTAAACGAAAGCAACCCTGTATGCATAAAACTAAATACAGGGTTGCTTTTAATCAAGGTAAGCTAATAAAAAAGTTCTAAAGTAGTTATATACAAAAATAGCGGCAGGCAGGAAAACTTTCCTAAGGAGCCCCTTGTGTGGGGCGAGCGTGGAAAATTTTCCTGCCTGCCGCGTCCGTCCTAAATCACCCTATTTCAAAGCGTCCAAATAGCTTTCCGTGAGAGAACCCGTCATCGGAACGCCCAGCTCCGGCAGCACCGCGTCAAGCGCCTTCATCACAGCCTCCAGCTTCTCCACCCGGGCATTTTCCCCCATATGTCCAATCCGGATAACCTGCCCTTCCAGCACATCAAAGGATCCCGCCAGCATAATATGGAACTGCTCCCGCACTGCCGTCAAAATCGCAGCCGCCGTCGTCTCCTCCGGCACATCAAACACAGACACCGTATTCGAATACCCATTGCGCGTATGCAGCTTCAAGCCGCAGGAAGTCAGCGCCGTCCGCACGGCTTGCGCAATCTTCGCATGCCGTTCCAGAATCTTCGTATCCGCCTTAATATTCTCAAAGGCGGCCCTTAAGCCCCGGATATCACTGATGGGCATAGTATACGGAAACCACTGCTTCTCAAAATACCCGTCAAAGGTCATCAGATTTGCGTAAAACGAAGCAATCGGCGTCTTACGCTCCTTCATAGCCGTCCATGCAGCAGGGCTCACCGTCACAAAGGTCAGTCCCGGAGGGGCGGAAACCACCTTCTGAGAGCCGCCGCAGAGCAAATCAATCTGAAAATCATCTACACGGACCTCCTCGCCAAACATGGCGGAGACAGAATCCACGACGGTCAGAATGCCATGGGATTTCAGCAGCGGACAAATCCGCGCGATATCATTGAGCACGCCGCTGGGGGTGTCGCAGTGAACCACCGTTGCGTACTTAAAGTCATGATCCTTCTTCAGAAAATCTGCCAGCGCGTCCACATCGACCGCTTTCAGATAATCCACCGTATACAACACCGGATTTCCGCCGTACATCTTTACAAAGTCGGCAAAGCCCTTGCCGAAGACGCCATTGTCGATGATCAGCACCCGATCGCCCGGCTCGGTGAGACCGGCGCAGGCCGCTTCCAGGCCCAGAATGCCCTCGCCGCCCAGAATCAGCGCTTCATTCCTGGTGTGAAGCAGGGAGCTGATGAGCTCGCAGGTTTCCTTATAGAACGTGTAAAAGTCCGGATCCAGATCCGGATTGGTACAGGGCAGGCTTCTGGCTGCCAACACATTTTCCCGGACCTGTGTAGGTCCGGGCGTCATAATTTCGTACATGGGAAACTCTCCTTTTTAAATTAAAGTCTTCTCTGAATGGTAATTCTCAGACGCTCTGCAATCGGAATCACGATGATAGCGGCCACGCCAATCTGTACCAGGTTACCCGGAATGGATGTAACCGGAGCGACCCAGTTGCCATAGATAAAGCCCTCGGCAATGTAGTATCCAACCACTTTAATCACGCAGGCAACGGCGATAGCCAGCGCGTTCCAGCCGTAGCCATGATGCTTCTCGGTGATAGCGCCTACGGCGAAGCCCATAAGGCCTACAATCACGAAGGTGAACGGAGCCCAGAGGTACCAGCCGGACAGCAGGTCAAAAAGACCCATTCCGAAGGCTCCTGCCAGGGTTCCGGTGCGGCGTCCGAAGATGATAGCCGCCAGGAACAGCGGTACATTTCCCAGATGAATCAGTCCGCCGTTGGCTGCGATGGGCAGGCGAAGGTTTACAAATGCGGTAAAGATATAGGTGAGCGCAATCAGCATTGCATCGATAACAAGTTCCTTTGTGGTAATGCCGCTCTTCTTTAATGCGGCTGCTTCTGTAGTCTGCATAGATAAATTTCTTGTAACTGTTCTGTAACGGACAGTTCCAATTTCCTCCTTCTTATTTCCCCAGCAGTTCCTATGGAATCCATACAGAGGTGCACGACTCTGTTTTCCTGCTGTTGTTAGGTGCTACTATAACCTCTGACTGGCTGTTTTAAAATAGCCAGTTTTTAATAAAACAACCAGTCCAGTTGTAAATTTTTGATAAAACATACAGAAAATATGGGAAAATACAATAAGTATTGTAAAATCGCGGATTATACGGTATTATGAAAAAAGATAAATAACAGGCTGAAGCGCTTGCTGCTGAGGCCGTATGAACGTGATTCAGATGTCTTACAAAGGGGGCGGCAGTATGGAAGAACAGAGCAAAGCAATCGTAGAGGGGAAGCCTCTCGAGTATCCTGAGATCGTGCAGGATACGGTAGAGGTAGAGTTCCCGGAGATAACAGATTTTGTGAGGAATATGAAATTGAAGAGCGGAATATTTGGATTTCAAAAAGAAGATGTCTATGAGAAAATGCAGCAGTTGAATAAGATGTACCAGAGCCGGGCCCAGCAGATGCGGGACCAGAACCGGGGACAGCTAAAGCAGATGCGCAGACAGCAGCAGGAAGAGATTGAGGATATGAAAGCACGGCTGGCCGCAGAGCGCGCCCAGGAGCAGCAGAAGCTGGCCGAGGAGCAGCAGGCCATGAAAGAAAAATTCGACGCGGAGCAGAAGGAAGCTTACGAGAAAATGCAGGAACAGATCGCCGCTGCCCGGGTAGAAATCCGTCGCGAAATGCAGGCGCAGATGCAGGAAAAAGCCGATCAGCAGAAGCGTGAGCTGACCATGATCAGCGAGGAACTGGAGCGCCTGAATGAGAGGTTCCTTCTGCTGAAGACGAGAATCGGAGAACTGGCGGAACAGGAGTAGACTGACACAGATGAGAATAGAACAGCTTCAGTCCGTGGACGAGGTACTGGAAGAACGAAAAGAAAAGTTATACAGACGGAAAGAGTTCCGGCGCTTTATTGTAGAATGTATCGTGCTGGTAGCGCTGGTCTACGCAGCGTTTCATTATGTAATTGGCCTGGCAGTCGTTAGTGGCAGTTCCATGGAGCCGGGTCTGACAGATGGGGAAATGGTGCTTTTCTACCGGTTAGATGAGACTTATCAGAGAAACGACCTGGTGATTATCCACCGGGCAGACGGTGTGGAATACATCAAGCGCGTGGTGGCGGAGCCCGGTGACGTGGTAGAGCTCTCGGAAGAAGGCAGCCTTATCGTTAATGGAGAGAAGGACGCGACGGTTACGGCTGTCGGCAAAACCGAGGCCCTGTCGGAGAACATTACCTATCCCTATACGGTTCCCGCAGACAGCTATTTCGTGCTGGGTGACAACCGGGAAAATTCCAAGGATTCCAGAAGCTTCGGAGCCGTGACGGCGGACGACATCACCGGACGGGTGTTTGTGTATATGGGGATGACGAGATAAAGGTAGGAGGAAAAGACCTGAAGTGCCGACTTCAGGTCTTTCTATGTTCAGACTTGGATATTTCCCATAAAATGAGGAGTGCCCCGACGTACCAGGTACGCCGAGGCTATTATGAAAAAATTTATCTATATGTGTAGTGAAAGCATTTTTATTGTTAAGAGGTTGTTCCCTTAACTTGAATACAGTATAGCAATTGATTATGAATAAATTATGAACGAATTGTGAATTTAATGTGAAAACGCACAAAATACTAAAAAAAGAAAAGAAAAAACAGGACAAAATAAACAAAAAGCATAAAAGTATCCGAAAAGGTGGCTCGGCAAAACGCAGAGAAACAATAGAAAACAGGGAGAATAAATCGTGCAGTCCGCACAATACGGATGAGTGTCCGTGAGAGACGGAACTAAATGGTGGAGCACAGCGCGAAATTATGTCGTAATTTCTGTGCATCGCAAAGCGTTTCCAGTGGATGGAGTGCACAGTAAAAAATACAGGAATCCCTCTTGTATACAGGGCCGCGGCAATGGTAAAATAGGGGCAACTGATAGTTTACGAATAAAAGGGGTTTAAAATGGAAAAAGACAATACCAGACCGGTGTATATCATCGGTCACAAGAATCCGGATACGGATTCCATCTGTTCGGCGCTGGCCTACGCGTATCTGAAGAACACCCTGGAGGGCGGTGGATATATCGCGGCGCGGGCAGGACAGCTGAATCAGGAGACACAGTATGTGCTGAACTATTTCCAGGCGGAAGCGCCGGTGTACGTGGCCGATGTGATGACGCAGGTAAAGGACATCGAGATCCGCAAGACCGAGGGCGTACAGAGCAATCTGTCCCTGAAGCAGGCCTGGAATCTGATGCGCCGCATCGGGGCGGTGACCCTGCCGATTACCAAGGATCAGAAGATTGAGGGATTGATCACCATCGGCGACATCGCCACCTCCTACATGGACGTGCTGGACAGTAAGATTCTGGCTCAGGCCAATACCCAGTACCGGAATATCATTGACACTCTGGAAGGTACGATTCTGGTGGGCTCTGCGGAAGACTATTATAACAAGGGTAAGGTGCTCATTGCGGCAGCGAATCCGGATCTGATGGAGGACTACATAGAGGAGGGCGACCTGGTTATCCTGGGTAACCGCTACGAGTCCCAGCTGTGCGCCATCGAAATGCGCGCGGGCTGCATCATCGTCTGCGAGGGCGCGAAAGTCTCCATGACCATCAAGAAGCTGGCCCAGGAGCACCACTGCGTAGTCATCAGCACGCCCCACGATACCTTTACGGCGGCGCGCCTGATTAACCAGAGCATGCCGATCCGCTACTTTATGAAGTCCGACAACCTGACCATTTTCAATGTCAATGAGAAGACTGACGATATCAAGGAAATCATGGGTCAGAAGCGTTACCGGGACTTCCCGATCGTGGACAAGGACGATAATTATATCGGCATGATTTCCAGACGGAACCTGTTGAATCTGAAGCGCAAGCAGGTTATCATGGTGGATCACAATGAGGAATCCCAGGCCGTGGACGGAATTGATCATGCAGAGATTCTGGAGATCATCGACCACCATCGTCTGGGCACGCTGGAGACCATGTCTCCGGTATTTTTCCGGAACCAGCCGCTGGGCTGCACTGCGACGATCATGTATCAGATGTACCAGGAGCGGGGCGTGGAGATTCCGAAGAAGATCGCGGGCCTCTTATGCTCAGCTATCATTTCCGATACATTGATGTTCCGTTCTCCCACCTGTACGGCCATTGACAAATCGGCTGCGGAGCATCTGGCGCAGATTGCGGGCATCGATATCGAAGATCTGGCTATTGATATGTTCTCTGCCGGCAGCAACCTGGGTTCCCGTACCGCGGAGGAGATTTTCTACCAGGATTTCAAGCGCTTCGATGTGGGAAATGTGGAATTCGGCGTGGGTCAGATCAACTCCATGAACGCGGTGGAGCTGGAGGAGATCCGCGAGAAGCTGATTCCCTACCTGCCTGTGGCGCACCGGGAAAGCGGCCTGAACATGATTTTCTTCATGCTCACCAATATCATCAAGGAGTCCACCGAGCTTCTGTGCTACGGCCCCAACTCCGACACACTGGTGAAGGAAGCCTTCCAGCTGCCGGATGATGGCGACAGCTACGAGCTGAAGGGACTGGTATCCCGTAAGAAGCAGTTAATTCCGTCTTTGGCGGGTATGATTCAGCAGATGGAAGAAATGCGGTAATTTACAAGATATGGAAAAGAAAAAACAACACTGGAGAGCAGGCAATATGCTCTATCCCCTTCCGGCAGTTATGGTAAGCTGTGGAAGGGAAGGTGAAAAACCAAATATTATCACCGTGGCGTGGGCCGGGACGATTTGTTCCGACCCCGCTATGGTATCCATCTCCGTAAGACCGAACCGGTATTCCTATGATATTATCCGGGAAACCGGCGAGTTCGTCATCAACCTGACCACGAAAAAGCTTGTGAAGGCTACCGATTACTGCGGCGTGCGTTCGGGCCGGGATGTGGACAAGTTCGCGGAAATGCATCTGACGCCGGGCAGGGCGGAGCGTCTTAAGTACGCACCCACCATCGAGGAGAGTCCGGTCAATATCGAATGCCGCGTGACGGAAGTAAAGGAGCTTGGAACGCATCATATGTTCCTGGCAGAAGTGCTGGGCGTGACGGTAGACGAAGCCTATATGAATGAAAATGGCCGTTTCGAGCTGAACAGTACCGGACTGGTGGCTTATTCCCATGGAACCTATTTTGCGTTGGGCGAGGAGCTTGGCACCTTCGGATACAGCGTGAGGAAGAAGAAGCCAATGAAAACCGCAAAGAAGAAAACCAAGAAAGACAGCAAAAGCAGCAAAGGAAAGAGCAGAAAATGAAGAAAAACGTCGTACTGATTGGAATGCCGGGAGCCGGAAAAAGCACCATTGGTGTCATTCTGGCGAAAATGATGGGAAAGGATTTTATTGACGCGGATCTGGTGATTCAGAAAGAGGAAGGAATGCTTCTGAAGGACATTATCAAACGGGACGGCCCGGACGGTTTTCTGGCTGTGGAGAACCGGGTCAATGCGGGACTGAATCCGGGAAATGCAGTCATCGCCACCGGCGGCAGCGTAGTATATGGCGAGGAAGCTATGAAGCATCTGGGTGAAATCAGTGTGATTGTATACCTGCGTCTTTCTTATAAAGCAGTGAAATCCAGACTTCACGATGTGAAGGGCCGCGGCGTGGTGCTGCGGGACGGACAGACCCTGCATGATCTTTATGAGGAGCGGGAGGGTCTGTATGAGAAATACGCCGATGTGACCATCGAGGAGGACGGCCTTAACGTGGAAGAAACCTTAGAAAAGACTTTACAAGCATTAGAAATGTTGGTAAAATAAAAAATGTTACGAAATTATTACACCTCGGAGCTGCTCCGGGGTGTACTTGAGATTAAAGAAGTTAAAAAAACCAATGAAGAAAAAAAAGTTATTTTGGAATAAAAAATCACAGCTTGTATTCGCGGAATCCATGATGATTACCTGCGGTTGTATGCTGCTGGGCGTGCCGCTCATCGGAAGCGGCTTCGGAAGCGGTGACAGCTATTACGAGGTTACGCTGGCGGGCAAGACCGTCGGCTCCGTCAAGAACCCGTCCGTGGTGGAAAATGCTTATTTGCAGGCCAGAGCCCGCATTTCCAGAGAGACCGACGGCCTGGTGCTGGCGGATGTGGAGTACGAGCTTGATAAGGTGCCGAAGATCTTCGGTTCCACCATGGACAGCGATACGCTGAGCGATGCCTTTTACAAGGAACTGACCCAGATTGTGGCGAAGGCCAAGAAAAAGGCTTACCTGATGAAGATTAACGAGTTCACGGTGACGCTGGGAAGCTATCAGGACGTCATGGACGTGCTGTATGCCACCAAAGACCGGTATGATACGGACAATGAGTTTCAGATCAACATCGTATCGGATGCGGCCCGGGAGCTGAATGTATACACAGTAGAAGTATCAAAGCAGAACACGGCAGAGGAGACTGCCGCGGAGGTGGCGAAGCTGGGTGGTATCGCCGGAATCGGCGACGCCTGTGCGGGTATCGGTGAATATGATGTGAGCCAGGCCGTGGAGAGTGTCATTACGAAGACCGTCACAGAGGAAGATGTGGCGGAAGAGAATGCTGCAGACAATGGGGAGAAGCAGGCAGAAGGCGACGGTCTGCGTTCTGTGGATTTCGCGGAAAAAGTGGAGATTGCCGAGGCTTATGTATCAGCAGATGAGATTACACCGGCAAGTGAGGCCATTGATCTGGTGACCAAGGATACGGCAAAGAATGAAGTATACGAGGTGAAGGCGGGAGATACCCTGTCTGTGATAGCGAACAGCAATGGACTCCGCGTGGCGGAGGTGCTGGCGCTGAACGAGGGCATGAGCGAGAATACGGTACTCCATGAGGGTGACGAGGTCATCATCACTGTGCCGGAGCCGGAGCTTTCCGTGGAGACCGTGGAGGAATCCACCTATCAGGAAGAATATTACGCAGACGTTCAGTATATTGATAATGACGAATGGTATACCACCAAGAGTGAGGTGCGCCAGGAGGAGCAGCCAGGTTATCATGAGGTAACGGCGCTGATTACGAAGAAAAACGGCGTGGAAGAGAATCGGGATGTGATTTCCGAGACTGTTCTGCAGGATCCGGTGCCGAAGATTGTGGAGCGCGGTACCCAGACGCCGCCCACCTATATCAAACCGATTTCCGGCGGACGCTTTACTTCCGGATTTAAGAAAAGATGGGGCCGGATGCACAAGGGTGTCGACTGGGCATGTCCGATTGGAACGGCAGTTATGGCTTCCTGCGGCGGTACGGTCGTGCAGGCAGGCTGGTCCAGCGGCTACGGTAACTGTATCACCATCCGACATCCGGACGGTAAGCAGACCCGCTATGGACATCTGAGTAAGATCCTGGTATCTTCAGGCCAGAAGGTAACGCAGGGTCAGAAGATCGCCCTGAGCGGTAATACAGGACGAAGTACGGGACCTCATGTGCACTTTGAGATTATTATCAATGGCAGTCAGGTGAATCCGCTGCCGTATCTGAATTAAACAGAGAGACGAAAAAGTGACCTTTCCGAAGAGGAGGGTCACTTTTTTTATATAAAAATCAGGTCAAACAGCCTGCAAAAACTGCTCCACATAAAACAGCGCCGCGCCGATGGCGGGCGTGTACTGCCCATGGGTGCCGACGAGAATTTGCTTCCGGTCAACAGCAAAGGGTGTGGAAGCATTGATGCGCTCAGTCAGCCAGCCGATATCCTCCTCAGTAAAATAAGGAGCCAGATAACCGCTGAGGATGATAGGGGCGTCAATGACCAGATTCAGATTTTTCATGGCAAAAGCCAGGTGATTCAGGTAATCTTTCCATAGCTGTGTGAACTGTGGGGAGTTCCCTTCCCGCAGGAGAGGAAAAAATTCCTTGACGGGAAGCCCGGAAGCCTGTTCCAGGGAATTGGCGGAGCAGTAGGTCTCCAGACAGCCGCGGTTTCCGCAATAACATAAGGGACCATCCGGGTTGACGCACATGTGCTCGATGGTTCCGCTGTGCATGGAACTGCCCTGATGAATCTGGTGATTGGTGATGATGCCGCCGCCCATATTACAGTTTAGTAGGAAAATCACAGCGTCATCAAGATCCGGGTGATTCCACAATTCCAGAAAAGTGGCAGATTTGGAGTCATGCTCCAGATGGCAGGGCCAGGGAAGCAGACAGGAAAAATCGTCCACCTGCATACCGGTATTGCCCATAATGCTGCCGTAGGTTACGGCTGTGTGATCCGGAGAAGTGATTCCCTGGGTAGCAATAGAGACCCCCAGAATTTTTTCAGAGTCATATTTCTGGCGGGCGATAAAATCCAGGATTTTTTCAGACACCTGTTCATAGTAAGCGGCTGTGTTTTCGTAGGGAAGGGGAATGGTCTCTGTGCAGAGTGCATTTCCGTATAAATCTACCGCAGTTATATGAAACATCTTTTTCAAAATACCGATTCCGATAGAAATCCTAAAATCGGGAACAATCCGGATAGCATGGGCCTTACGCCCTCCGGTGGAATCAAAATATCCGTTCCGTTCAATCAGGCCTTCTTCCTCCAGCAGGTTCAAATTCTGGCTGACAGTAGATAAACCCATCTGCAGATCCTGCACAATCTGCTGCTTGGACACAGCCTTAGTTTTATAAATATATTGATAGACCTTGGAACGGTTGATTTTTTTCAGACTGATCGTCGTTAACCCCTTTTCGCTCATAAAATGAAATCCCCCTGATAATATTACAAGATAAGAGTAAGTATTACGTTTAATCACAGTATAAAACAAAAAGCTGGTAAAAGTCCACAAAAAATCAAAATAAAGATTGGCGTAATTGCCAATAGACGAATGAATCGGCAACATATATACTATACTTACAGTTAAGACATAAGCACAAGTAAAACGCGTAATAAACTATTTAAAGGAGAAGAATAACATGAAACTCACAATGGATGGAATCAAAGATCGTAACGCATGGGAAAAAGCAGGAATCCAGCTTCCGGGATATGATGTGGAAGCAGTTTCCGAAAAGGCAAAAAAAGCGCCGTGCTGGGTACATTTTGGAATCGGCAATATCTTTCGTGTCTTCATCGGAGGGATTGCGGACGGACTTCTGGAGGAGGGAGCGTTGGATCGGGGGCTTACCTGCGTGGAAACCTTTGATTATGATGTAGTAGATAAAATTTACGTACCCTATGACAACCTGGGTTTAAGCGTGATTCTTCACGGAGACGGAACCAGAGATTACAAAGTGTTGGGATCTCTGGCGGAGGCCGTGAAAGCACAGGCGTCCGATCCGGCACAGTGGAATCGGCTGAAAGAGATTTTTGTGAATCCGTCCCTGCAGCTGGTGTCCTTTACTATCACGGAGAAGGGCTACGCATTGCAGAAAGCGGACGGAAGCTGGTTCCCGTTTGTGGAGGCAGATATCCAGAACGGACCGGAGAAAGCAGTCGGCGCTATGGCTGTTGTGACGGCTATGCTGTATGAGAGATATAAAGCAGGAAGTTATCCACTGGCTCTGGTTTCCATGGATAACTGTTCTCAGAATGGCGCGAAGCTTCGCAGATCGGTGCTGACCATGGCGGAGGAATGGAAGAATGCGGGCTATGTAGACGAAGCTTTCCTGGCATATATCGGCGACGAGAAGACCGTAGCCTTTCCCTGGACTATGATCGATAAGATTACACCGCGTCCCAGCGAGCAGATTGCGGCGGATCTGGAAGCACTTGGTGTGGAGGATATGCAGCCGGTCATTACCGGAAAGAAAACGTATATTGCCCCGTTCGTAAATGCGGAGAAGCCCCAGTATCTGGTTATCGAAGATAGCTTTCCCAATGGCCGTCCGGCTCTGGAGAAAGGTTTTGGCGTCTATATGGCAGACCGGCATACGGTCAACCTGGCAGAGCGCATGAAGGTAACGGTATGCCTGAACCCGGTGCATTCCGCTACCGGTCCGCTGGGAGTGGCTCTTGGCTATGACTTATTTGCCCATATGCTGAATACAGATGCGGACATGATGAGAATGGCCCGTATGGTAGCTTACGACGAAGGTCTTCCGGTGGTACAGGATCCGGGAATTCTCTCTCCGCAGGCTTTTGTGGATGAATTGTTTAACGATCGTTTCCCCAATGAATATCTGGGAGATACCAACCTGCGTCTGGCAGTGGACGTGTCCCAGATGGTAGGCATCCGTTTTGGCGAGACCATCAAGGCGTATGTGGAGAAATACGGCGACGCTTCCCGCCTGACAGCCATCCCGCTGGGAATCGCAGGCTGGCTGCGATATATGCTGGCGGTCGATGATGCGGGCAATACCTACGAGCTGGCGCCGGATCCCATGAATGAGGAGCTGCAGGAGCAGTTAAAGGATATTGCAGTGGGTCGGCCGGAGACCTTTGCGGATCAGCTGAGACCGATTCTTTCCAATGAGCGTCTGTTCTTTATCGATCTTTATAAAGCGGGCGTGGGAGAGAAGATTGAAACGATGTTCCGGGAGATGCTTGCAGGACCGGGCGCAATCAAAGCAACGGTACATAAGTATGTAAACGCGTAAAGAAAAACGACAGGGGAGAAGAAAATGATAGAGCCGACAAGATTACTCATTGCGGCGGCAGCCGGATTAATCCGGGACTTCCGTCGAATATCCAGGAGGTGAGGGAGGAAGAGGAGGCGAAGCTTCCGGCATTTTCCACGGTGTTGTGCATCATTCTGGTGCCGCTGATTCTGATTTTATGCAGTACGGTTTCAGGTTATATTCCAGGTATTGATGCGGTGCGTCCGGTACTTGAGTTTCTGGGAACTCCGTTTGTGGCGTTAATCATCGCGGTTTTACTGGCCATGTATTTTCTGGGAAAAAGACAGGGCTATGACGGAGAGCAGCTGAAGAAGATTATGGATCGCTCCC
>USDU01000029.1 GCA_900553635.1 uncultured Lachnospiraceae bacterium
GTTATGACCACTTCGATACCTCTCCACACTCTGACGTGTTTTCCGCCCTTGCGTGGCGACAAAATGTATTCTATCATCACTAGTCGACAATGTCAACAACTTTTTTCAATTTTTTTATATTTTCTTTGCAAATCTATCTTTTGCCCTGCTTTCAGCAGGCGGAACAGGCGCAAAGCGGCCTGATAATACAGGGTTTCCGCGTTGGCAAAGGCATCCTCGGCAGACATGAAACCATTTACCGTAGTTAATATAGAAAGAATTCCATGCTGATAGATCTGTTCCGCGCCTTCTCCCATACCTCCCGCCAGAGCTACTGCTGGGACCCTGCGGCGCAGACAGCGATCACCCACTCCCTGTACTACTTTGCCATAACAGGATTGCCAGTCGGTACAGCCCTCTCCGGTTACCACCAGAGATACACCCTCCAGTCGGCTGTCAAACCCGATCAAATCCAGTACGGTCTCGATGCCGGAACGAAGCTCTGCGCGAAGGAACACCAGCAGCGCAGCGCCCAGTCCTCCTGCCGCGCCGGACCCTGGAATGGTATCCGGATTAATTCCATATGTCCGGATAAGGATATCCCGGTAATTCTCCATGCCGCGCTCAAGACGTTCCAGTACCTCCGGCGTCCCGCCCTTCTGCGGACCAAAGGTATAGGTAGCCCCCTGTTCTCCACAGAGAGAATTCGTCACATCGCACATAACTGTAAAACGGGTATCCGCAAGTCGGCTGTCCAGTCCACTGTCATCTATCTCAGCCAGATGTTCCAGATCGGAACCATTTCCCATAAGCTCCCGACCCTCCCGGTCAAGGAAACGGATGCCCAACGCGCGCATACAGCCCATGCCGCCGTCATTGGTGGCGGATCCGCCGATGGCAATGGTGATATCACGAAAGCCTCTGTCCAGGGCGTCACGAATCAGTTCGCCGGTTCCGTAGGAGCTTGTATACAGGGGATTCTTCTTTTCCGACGGTACAAGGGCATAGCCGGATGCAAGCGCCATCTCAATGATTGCCCTGTTCTCATCCAGCTTTCCATAATAAGCGGTTCGATTCTGCATGAGGGGATCCGAAACCTCGACATAAAGCTTTTCTCCCTGTACTGCTTTGATCACTGCATCCGCTGTCCCTTCCCCGCCGTCAGCTACCGGAATACTCTCGCAGCTGCAGGAGGGAAATACCTCTTTTGCGGCTCTGGTCAGAAGCCTTCCCGTATCTTCACTGGATAACGTTCCTTTGAATGAATCTGACGCAAACAGAAATTTCATCACTGTCCTGTTCTCCTGATTTTCCGAATATAAGTTTCCTTTGCTTCTATGAATACCCTATTTCCGATTATGCAAAAAGGTCGCGGCGATCTTCAGATCCTCCGGCGTGGTCAGCTTGATATTCTCATAGGAGCCTTCCACCAGCTTCACCTTTGTATCCGTAAATGCTTCCACAATCATGGCATCATCCGTCACATCACTGCGGCCGCTCTGCTCCAGAGCCGCGTAGGCCTCGTAAGCCAGACGGAAATCAAATACCTGCGGGGTCTGCACATTCCATACCCGGCTGCGGGCCGGAGTTTCGGACACAAAACCATCGGCGTCGGCGATTTTGACCGTATCTTTACTGGGCATGCCGACTACACAGGCGTGATATGCTTCTACCGCGTCAAAGGCGCGGCGCAGAATCTCTTCATTTATAAAAGGACGCACGCCGTCGTGAATGAATACAAAGCCATCCTTTTCTTCTTCACGCAGGCTTTTTTCAAGCGCTTTGAGGCCGTTCCAGACCGAAGCATAGCGTTCATGGCCGCCTGCCGCGACTGCACATACCTTATCAAAATGATATTTCTCCACGATTTCTGATTGGACATAGTCTATTTCTGTCTCGCCGGTTACAAGAAGAATCCGGTCGATGAGTGGGGATTCCTGAAAAGCCCGGATGGAATAATAGACGACCGGGTGTCCTTCCAGCTCCAGAAACTGCTTGTGGACGTCGCCTCCCATCCGTTTCCCCTGACCTGCTGCCAGGACGATAGCTGTGCATGATTTTCTCTTCATATCGTATCTCCTGCAATACTCTTATGTAACTATCCTAAGATCTCGTTGCGCGCTCTACAGACAGAGCCTGTACATGCGAACTATAATCTCGACAAACAAAACAGACAGCAGCATACATTACCGCTCTCCCAGCTTCAGATTCGGCACCGCGTTCAGGTCGAGACCGTCCCGCTTGCCTGCGATAAACTCATAGTAAGCCGCTGCTCCAATCATCGCCGCGTTGTCCGTACAGAAAATCGGAGACGGATGATAAAATTCGATCTGACGCTCCGCACACGCCTTTTCGAAGGCCGCACGAAGAGCGGAATTGGACGCCACACCGCCGGCAATGGCAAATTTATTGAGGCCGCTTTCCTTCACTGCGATCATGGCATGCTCCACCAGTACGTCGCAGACTGCCTTCTGGAAAGAAGCCGCCACGTCGGCCCGGTTAATTTCTACACCCTTCATCTGGCAGCCGTTCAGATAATTCAGCACGGCTGATTTCAGACCGCTGAAGCTGAAGTCGTAGGGGGAATCCTCGAATTTCGGACGCGGAAACGCAATGGCCTCCGGATTGCCCTCTTTAGAAATCTTATCAATCTTCGGACCGCCCGGATAACCCAGGCCAATGGCGCGGGCCACTTTATCAAAGGCCTCTCCGGCCGCGTCGTCACGGGTCCGTCCCAGAATCTCGTATTTTCCATAATCCCGTACCACCACCAGATGGGTATGTCCGCCGGATACCACCAGGCACACAAAGGGCGGCTCCAGATCCGGATTTTCGATATAATTGGCGGAAATATGTCCTTCAATATGATGTACACCCACCAGCGGCAGCTTTTTTGCGTAGCTGATGGCTTTCGCCTCAGCCACGCCCACCAGCAGCGCACCCACCAGCCCCGGACCATAGGTGACGCCGATAGCGTCCAGATCGTCCAAAGTCATATTTGCTGTAGTCAGGGCTTCCTCAATGACCTGATTGATGCGCTCAATGTGCTTGCGGGACGCGATTTCCGGAACTACACCGCCGTAGAGAGTATGCAGATCAATCTGGGAGGAAATAACGTTGGAGAGCACTTCCCGGCCATTTTTTACCACGGAAGCCGCTGTCTCGTCGCAGGAGCTCTCAATTCCCAATATATAGATATCTTTTTTCGTATTCATCGTCTCACTCATTTTTCTTCATCCTCAAAATCCAGTTCTATGGATTTTCTGTCCTTTCCGGCCACTGCGCGCGGGAATATCTTGCGTACCTCGTCCATGTATTCTTCAGGCCGGGTCAGGGACGGACTGTAATGGGTCAGCCACATCTCCTTCACATCTGCCTCTTTCGCAAGACGGGCCGCTTCGTAAAAGGTCATGTGTTTATTGGCGACTGCTTTCGCCTGCTTGTCCTTCTCGCCATACATACCCTCGCAGATAAAAAGATCCGCGTCCTTCGCATTTCTGGAAATGGACTCTGTAGGCCGGGTATCCGTACAATACACCAGCTTAATGCCCTTCCGGGGCGCTCCCATAACCATATCCGGCGTATACACCGTTCCGTCCGCCTCGATGGTTTCCCCCTTCTGCAGACGATTCCAGAAATTTTTCGGAATGTTCAGGCTCTGAGCCTGCTCCAGATTGAATTTGCCCGCCCGCTTAATCTCAATGGAATAGCCGTAGCAGGTCACGTTATGATTGACCCGGAATGCTTTGATATGATAACCGTTCAGCTCCAGCTCCTCTTCCGCCTTTGTCAGTTCGATAAATTCAATGGGAAAGGGCAACTCCGGCGCGATGACGCGTAAGGCGTTGACCACCCGTTCCAGCCCCTTGGGTCCCACTAACGTCAGCGGCTCCGTCCGCTCCGCATTTCCCATGGTGAGCAGAAGCCCCGGCAGGCCGCTGATATGATCCCCGTGGAAATGGGTAAAGCAGATCACATCAATGGGCTTAAAGCTCCAGCCCTTTTCCTTCACCGCTATCTGCGTTCCCTCTCCACAGTCTATCAGTACACTGCTTCCGTTGTATCGCATCATCAGCGCTGTCAGCCAGCGATAGGGCAACGGCATCATACCTCCGCTTCCCAGCAAACATACATCTAACATTCCTGTCTCCTAATCTTCCTATCTTATAACCATTCGCTCTGTTCTGTCCGCGTCACAGGGACTTTAAACTGCCCGGTAATGCGATCATAACATGCCTCGCACAGATCAAAGCTGTCCTGTTCTCCATCCCTTTCGGACTCGTACCCCCAGCTTTGCCGCACAGCACAGACTCCCTCCAGTGGAATACCGCCGCGCAGGGCAATGACTTTACCGCAGCTATTACAAATCAGTCTGGTTAAAATTTTTGTCTCTGTCATCTTATACTCACGCATCTTATTCCTCCCGCCGCTTTCGCAGCTCTGTGTCATTCCGCCGCGCTATCCTCTGGCGCGCGACCGGAATCTACGTTTTTATTTTACGTGAATATTCTACATAATCCGCTTTTTTCTGCCTAGTGGAAATGGTTGTCAATCTTATGTCAACCTTTTACCATGATCACGGCGTCCTCCACCGGCTGCTCATAAAAGCCCTTCCGGATTCCCACCCGGGTAAAGCCGCTCCGTTCATACAGATGAATGGCCGGTTCATTGCCGGCGCGTACCTCCAGGATATAGCGCTCCAGCCCCCGTTCCTTTCCGTAGGAACACAATTTTTCCAGAAGCTTTCCGGCAATTCCCTGCCCCCGCAGCTCCTTCTTTACGGCCACGTTGGTGATTTCCCCTTCTTCAAAGCTCTGATAGCAGACGCAATAGCCTGCCACCTGGCCGTCCTGTATGGCAGCCAGCAGGATCGTGTGCTCCAGTCCGAGGCTTTCCCGAAAGGCCTGCTCCGACCATGGCGGGGTGATGGCTTCTTTCTCGATAGCCGCAGCCTGCGGCAAATCCAATTCCTCCATGGGGCGAATCAGAAGCTCATTCATGCTTCCTTCTCCGCTTTTTCTTTTTCCAGCCGTTCCCGCTCTGCCTGAGACAAACGCAGGTAATCGGGACGGTGCTCCGCCGCCGTCTCTGTCTTTCCGGCGCGGACATAGGATACGGCCAGCATGGCTACCGCAGCAGCCCGCTGCTTATTGACATGAGCCGGGGCGAAGGAGAAGCTTACGCCCTTCATGAGTTCGTCAGTCAGTACCTGGCGGAAGACCGGCACGCCATCGCCCAGGAAAATTACATCCTTCCCAAGTTTACATAACTTCTCCGCAATTACTTCGATGCCGACTGCCATCTGAGGCTCCAACGCCACCAGCTTGTCTCCCTGAAATTCGTAAACACCAGTATAAACCTGATTTCTGCGGGCGTCCATCAGCGGGCAGATAATTTTATCGGTTCCGTATAAATTATAAGCCAGGGCGTCCACAGTAGGAATGTGTACCAACGGCTTGCCGAGCGCCAGGCCAAGTCCCTTGGCAGTTGCAGAACCGATGCGCAGTCCCGTAAAGGATCCGGGGCCGCCTGCCACGGCGATGGCGTCGATGGTGTTCAGATCCAGTTCGATCATATTGGCAATCTCGTCCAGCATGGGGAGTAGGGTCTGGGAATGGGTCTTCTTGTAGTTGACCGTGTACTCCGCCAGGAGATTGCTATTGGTGCCGTCATCCTCTACCACTGCCACGGACGCAACCAGTCCTGAGCTGTCCAGTCCTAATATCTTCATGTTATTCCATCTCCTCCACGGTTATTTTCCGGTAATCAAAGCCCTTTTCCAAGTCTTTTTCAATCAGAATCTCTGTGCGCTTCTTCGGAAGCAGCTCCTCAATGAGCTCCGCCCACTCAATCAGGCAGACGCCCTCTCCATAGAAATAATCCTCATAGCCGATTTCGTCCATTTCCTCGATATCGCCGATACGGTACACGTCGAAATGATAGAAAGGAAGGCGGCCATCCTCATATTCCTGTACGATGGTGAAGGTGGGACTGTTTACATGCTCGGTGACGCCCAGACCCTTCGCAAATCCCTGGGTAAATACGGTCTTGCCCACGCCCAGGTCGCCGGTCAAGGTGTAGACGGTTCCGGGAAGGGCTTCCCGGCCCAGCTTTTCACCAAGAGCTCTGGTGTCTGTTTCTGAAAATGTCTCTGTGATCATGTTTTTACCTCGTCATAAAATCTATCCGGGGAGTTTCCATCTAAAACTCCCTCACGTAATAAAGAGCCCCGCAGATACTGCGAGGCTCTTTTTACTGCTGTTTTCAGCCGTTTCTGCGGCTTTATTATAGCATTTCCGTTTTGTACTGTCCAGTGATTCTGTGAGCACCTAGTTCTTTTTCAAAATCGGGCTGATATGCTTGTAGAGCAGCATGGTAATGACAGATACCACCACGCCCTTCAGGATGTTGAACGGCACAACCGCGAAGAACACCAGGGTCCAGACGCTGTGAATACTGCTGTTGATGGCGGTTCCCATACCGATGATCGCGTCCATGGGCATTCCAAACAGTTCAGAGAATTTCGGCAGCAGATAGAGGGCGTTGAAGCTGCTTCCAAAAATGGTCATAATCAGAGTTCCCAGCGCCAGGCCGCCGATGGCCATTTTCTTATTCTTTCTTATGTAATATACGATGGAAGCCGGGAGTACCAGGCTGCAGCCCACCACGAAGTTCGCAAAGTCGCCGACAAATGCTGTCGTCGTTCCCTTCAGCACCAGCTTCAAAAGCACCTTACAGAGTTCGGTGGCCACGCCTGCCACAGGTCCCATGGCAAAGGCACAGATCAGTACCGGAATCTCACTGAAATCCAGCTCATAGAAGCTGGGCGCAAACCACAGGGGCAGCTCAAAAAGCATCAGTACCGCCGCAATCGCCGAAAATACGCCAACCAGTGCCACCCGACGAGCCGGGGAATTGGTTCGAGCCATGGAATTTTTCTGCCGGAGAGCTTTCTCCGTCAGGCCGGCTACCACAAAAATCGCCACCACAATCACCAGGCAGACGCCTAAAAAGGCCAGATTGTCCTTTACACTTTGCATTAAGTTTGTCATGTTACATTTCTCCTTTTTTTCTGTAGATTAAAAAGGATAATTCTTTAAGGTGTTCGCGGCGGAAACGGATTTCACCTCGTTTTCCGCGAAAAAAAGCCCTGAGTACTGTAAATACTCAGGGCTTAAAAGCAAAGCTGTCGATCTTCTTCAGATCCTGTATTCCGCTTCCTTTTCTTCTCTCATCCAGACTCTACTGTCGGTATCGGAATCTCACCGATTCGGCCATATCTCTAAGGATACAGCTCGCGGACTTTACCGCCGGTCGGGAATTACACCCTGCCCTGAAGAATTAACCATTTTCTGATGTGTATTATAAGCCTGTCTGCGGAAATATGCAAGCTTTATTTCAGAATTCTTTTATGAATTCTTTTTTCTCTTTGTGCAGATAACTGCGCAGCCGCAGCCTGCTGCCAGCAGGAGCATGGCCCATACTGCAATCGGAGCGGTATCGCCGGTAGCCGCCGCATTGGTACTCTGGGTGTTGGACTTGGATGAGCTTCCGCTTCCCTTGTGGGAACCGCTGCCATTGCTGCCGCCAGTCGTACTGCCTGTGCTGCCGTTATCTGTCTTGTTGTCATTGCCCGGCTTATTGTTATCGCCTGGCTTGTTGTTATCACCCGGTTTGTTATTGTCACCCGGTTTGTTATCATCCGGATTGATGACGGTGGAACCGGAAAGCACCTCGAAGGTCGCGGTTGCTTCGCCATATCTGGTTACCACAGTCATGGTGTGGCTGCCCTTGGACAGTGTCTTCAGGTAAGCTTCGGTTAAGGTAATCACGCCATTCTTAACGGTGTAGGAATCTGCGGAAATCTCCTCGTCATCCACATACACTCCGAGAATCGCATCGTCCTTTGCGTCTGTTTTAAAGGTCAGATCGCCCTTCTTCCACTGGCTGCCGTCGCCCTCGGTAATCGCAGGCGCGTTTACCACATCCTTTTTCTGGGTCAGGCCCACATTCATCTCCACTGCTGCCGCAAAATTATTTCCATTCAGAGTAGATACTGCTGTCAGGCGGAAGCCGTAAGCCTTGTACTCTTTATCCAGCGCCACGCTGTTCGCTGCGCTGTCTGCGTCGAAGGTACCTTCCTTGATGGTGGTATAGGTTCCGTCCGCATTCTTGATCTCCAGGATGTAATCCTTGATGGAACCGTTGGAGCTTGCGCCGCGTCCGGTATACATGAAGTGATCGAAGGTCTCTTCCTTACCGAAATCCACTGCAATCCAGTGCTTGTCGCTGCAGGTATCTCCGCCCACATAGTTGGTATGCCACCAGGAGCCTGTGCTGCCGTCGATGGCTGCCATTGCGCTGGCGTCACCGGACATGCCCGGCATCTCGGAGCATGCGCGTGCGGTCCAGCCCTCGCGGCTGCTTTCCTCTACAACCGGAGGCTTGGGAGCGATGGCGGAGGTCTCGTCATAGGCTAATGCGCGGTTCAGCACCTGTACAGCTGCCAGATCGCCGGTGTAGCCTGCGCCGCCGATGGTGATAGCGCCGCCCTTTAAGTTCTCATTGATTACATTTGCGTCGTATGCGGAAGCTGCCAGCGCGCCGTCGATGTAAAGCTTCAGCATGCCGTTGGCCTCGCGTACTGCTGTGATGGAGTGTGCTTCTCCGTCGTTTACCTGACCCCTGGTCGTGGTCGTCGCCTTGGTGGGCTGATACTCATCGGTACCGAAGGTTCCGGTCGCCTTGGAGTCTACGGTGGTTACCTTTTCCTCTGAGGTCAGAGTCAGGGATCCTGCCTTGAATTCCACAAAGCCGTCCTTATTGATGGAAAGCTTCACATCGTCGCCTGCAGTTACCAGGGTGGTTCCTGCCGCTGTGGTCTTAACGCCGGTCACAATACTGAAATCTGTGGTTCCGGTCAGCTGATTGTCTGTCTTTACCTCATAACTATCCGTTACGCCGCCAAGCCATGTGGTCTCCGTCTCCGCGTCGTAGGACGCCTTGATGCTGTTTTTGCCCTTTACGTCGGTGCGGGCTGCCGCCTCGGCGATGACGCCGTCCTTGTAGCAGGCTACTGTCACGTCAGCGCTTGTGGTATTGCCATTTACATCGCTTACCTTCTGTACGCCTACCTTTACCTCGCCCTCCGGCAGCTTGTCGGTGGTGAGTACGACGGTGCGGTAATCCTCTTTTACTTCTGCTTTCGCCTCTTTGCCATTTACAGTGAAGGTACCGCCCTGGATGCGCTCGTCAAACTTCAGGGTCAGCTCCTGATCGCCGGTGGACTTGGCAGATACAAGCTTCGGAGCCTCTGCGTCCCTGCTGCCATACTGCTGAATCACAGTCTCATGGGGCTTCAGCGTTACGGTGATGGTATCTCCATAGGAAACAGCCTTCAGCTCGCCTGCCTCATAGGGATGTACCCGAACACCCTTCGCGTTATTCAGTGCCGGATCTGCGCCGATGGTATCATTTACCTGCAGAGAGTAGGTCTGCTCGGAATCCAGCGGGTTTGTGAAGGAAATGATTCCCTCTGTGCCATTCCAGCTGGAATAGCCGTATACGCCGTTCTTCGGCTGATTTCCGAAGAGCTTCGCGTTCTTCAGAATCTCATGGTTCTCTTCTGCCCATGCAATGGCGTCTGTGGTTACCTTCCACTTGGCGTCATCCATGATGGACGGGGAGTAATAAAGCTCCCAGAAAGCGGTACCGCGCACGGCGTTCGCGAACAGGAACTCACGGAAGACTTCTGTGGTCGCCTGGCTATTATCGGATACGCCGTAAATCGGGTCGTGGTTGTAGATATTCTTCAGCGGGAACTGAATCTGGTTCTGCTTGTACAGCTGATAGTATACCTGGTCACGGTAGTAAATCTTCTGCTGATGACGCTCGCCGGTTCCCAGCTGTCCGGTATCGCCGGAATCCTGTACCCAGATGGTGTTGACCCACTGCAGCAGCCATGGACTTAAGTTTACATAACAGGTCGCGTTGATGAACAGGCCCTTGCCCTCTTTTGCTCTGGCCTCTCTGGCCGCGTCGAAGAGGTCGGTCCATTTCTCCCAGAGGTCTGTGGTGTAATACATGTTCTGGGTTCCGCCGGTCATATGATCGTGGCTGGCATTGGTACAGGGTCTTAAAGCAAAGCCGTCCCATTTCCAGTAATCGATGTTGAAACGGTTCTCATAATCGATGAACAGGCTCTGCAGGTTCTTCACATACTTGTCGGAGCCTACGCAGATATTTTTCCAGTAATCGTTCTGTACATATCCGGTTCCCTTGGACTCCAGATACTGCGCAAAGGTTCCGAAATAATTGTATCCGCCCTGGGGTCCGAGCCACAGTCCGAAGGTGGACTGGAATTTATCGGACAGGGCACTGGAGGTATACAGCTCGTTGGGGAACTTGGCGTTAAACTCCCAGAACCCGGTTACGTTCGGAGTGGTTCCCTGGGAGGATCCCGGCGTCGCGGTATAGGTACCGTCGTAGTAATTGTTCCAGCCGTCATCTACTACATAGGAATCCAGAGGCTCTACGCCGTTCTGGGTCAGACCCTTCTCCGCTCCGTAGAAGGAAGCTGCGATACTCTCGTCGGTAATATTCATCATATTGTCATACCAGGAGTTATACTGCTTCCGGAATTCGGTCGGTGTAGCAATATCTTCAATATAGCTGAAGAAATCGGTCTGTACCACAGCGGTGTCCGTTCCTCTGGCCGCGCCGACAACATTCCACCAGGTGCGGAAGGTTCCGTCTGCCTGTAACTGGTTGTCCTGATCCAGACGGGTGAAGGTCTTGCCGGAGTAGTAACGGATCTCTGTGGTATTGTCAGAAATCCGGGTGTCTGCCGCCGGGAACTCAGAGCCCATAAACAGACCATTTGCGTAAATCGGCTGTCCCAGCATCAGCTCGTGGCCGCCAATCCACATGGAGGAAATCTTGGACTCGTCCGGATGGGACCACACGCCCTTCGCGTCGCCCGGAAGTACAAAGCGATCCATGTCGATGTAATCAATCTGCGCTTTATCCTTGTCGGATACGCCGATTTCCAGGTAGGTGTTCATGTAATGCTCATCATTCATCAGCACGGCTACCTGATCGATGTCGTAGTCTACGCCGTTCACCGTATAGGGCGCATAGTGGATGGTCAGCTTCTTACCGCCGTCGATATCCGCCTGCTCTGCGGACTCAAATACCAGTTCACCGGCTTTGATGGTCTTGGAGGCGGGAGGCGTAATGTCCGGAGACTCCTCGTCGGTATTCCAGTTGGGACCTACGTACTGATCTGCGTAGAGATTCAGCTCTGCGCTGGTGAACTCATCGCTGCTGCCCATGGAGCAGGACTCCTGAACCAGACGCACATACTGTGTGGTATAGGTCTTCTTAAAGTTCGCGTAAACCCGGTCGCCCACATTGTAGAGGCCGTTCTCCTCATGCAGATTGTAGGCCTCTTTCGTAAATTCTCCGGCTCCCGCGAAGGTGTAATTGGTTCCATCCTCGCTGACATACAGCTTGAATTTGCCCATGGTTCCGTTGAGACCGTAATTAGCGTCGCTGTAGCCCGGACGCTTGTCGATGGACAGGGAGGATACCGTCTGCACGCTTCCCAGGTCGATGTCCACTGTAAACGGACTTCCGGCCTTGGTGTATTCATCCGGATTGGTATTCAGATCGCCGTCAATCAGTCTTGCTGTATGAGCGTCGTCAAATACCTGTCCGCCGTTATTGGTGATGGTTACCTTCCAGGTGCTTCTGTCCAAAGCTTCCGTCGGCTCCACGATTTTCTGTGTCTTCTCAAAGGTTCCGGTGTAGAAGCCAATCTCGGCGCTGGTGAACTCCTCGGCGCTTCCGATCGCTGCGCTTGTCTGTACTACACGGACATACTGCGCGTCTACCGCATGGTCAAAATTGGCATATACCAGATCGCCTACGTTGTAGAGGTCGCCTTCCTGATGCAGGTTGTAATCCGCCTCGGTAAATTCGCCTTCGGCTACCTTCTCATAATTCTCGCCGTCGTTGCTTGCGTAGATCTTGTATCCGCCCATGGTTCCATTGGTTCCGTAATTGGAATCGCCAAAGCCCGGGCGCTTGTTTACGGACATGGACGCGATCGTCTTCCTCTCGCCCAGATCGATGTCCAGGGTGAACGGATGTCCGCTGATGGTGTACTCGTTCGGATAGCTGTTCAGATCATTGTCAAATAAGGTCTTTACTGCGCTCTCCGGGAATTCTGTACCGGCGCTGTTGATCAGCTTCGCGCTCCATCTTTCTTTGGAGATGGCGTCCGGTGTGTTGAGCTCCCACTGGGGATCATTGGTGATTTTATCCGTATCTTCACCGGGAGTATCCGGCGTCTCGGACTCGGACTCGCCCAGTGTATTGATCACGAAATCTTCTGAGCCGTCCTGGGGAACCAGATTGGTTCCAATCCGCTTGTTTACGATCTGCGTCGTTTCGATGTGGCCGTCTGCAATGCTGTATTCTCTGGAAATATAGTCATTGCCGATGGATACCATATCATTTTCAATGGATACGGCTGTCCGGGATCCCGCTGCCTGTGCGTCCAGCTTTACGGATCCTGCCGCGGTGCACAGCACCAGCGTCCAGGCCAATGCGGCCTTTCCATGTCGTTTTTTCATGCTTCCTTCCCTCATTTTCCCATTTGTCTGCGTTCGTACCCGGCCTCTGAAGCATACCGTCGGTCCGGCCAGCTGCGCACTCTCGCCATTCCGCCCACATATTCTTCAGAAAACCTTTCTGCGCTACCTCAAATAGTACACTAATATCCTTATATTTTCAATCTGTTTGTCGAAATTGACAACATGTTCGTTGAAAAGTTCAATTACATTTTACGTATTTTCCCATTCTGTGTGGTGCATACTGTTTCTATGATGAGAAAACGATTTATTTTATGCGGCCTGGTGGGCTGGTGCCTGGAAATTTTCTGGACGGGACTGAAATCACTTCAGCGGCGGCAGCTGAAACTGATGGGGCATTCCTCCATCTGGATGTTTCCCATTTACGGGATGGCCTTTCTGTTCGCGCCCATTTCGCGGCTGCTCCGGAAAAAGAGCGTCTGGGTGCGGGGCAGCGTCTATGCGGGTGGGATTTTTCTGACAGAGTACCTGAGCGGCATGTTTCTGAAAAAACGGGGCATCTGCCCCTGGGATTACAGTCATGCCCGGCTCAATGTAAACGGGGTCATAAGGCTGGACTACGCGCCGGTCTGGTTTCTGACCGGACTCCTCTACGAGAAGCTGTTAAATAAATTTATGGCTTCTTAAGATTTTTTCACAAAAGTTTAAATCCTTTTCCGTGGTTTTCTGGTATACTGGAGGTGAAAACAGTCTGCCCTTGCGGCATTTACCGGAATATACTATTTATTTTTCTAAAGGAATGGGGTTTTTTACTATGGCTGAAGCCAAAATTGTAGTCGTAGACGACGAGAAGGAAATTGCGGATTTGATCACCTTGTATCTGACCAATGAAGCTTACGAAGTGCATACTTTTTATAACGGAACCGACGCTCTGGCGTATATGGAGGCCGAGACGCCGGATCTGGCAGTGCTGGACGTGATGCTGCCGGATATGAGCGGTTTTACCATCTGCCAGAAAATACGGGAGAAACAGAATTTTCCCATCATCATGCTGACCGCCAAGGATGAAGAGGTGGACAAAATCACCGGCCTGACCCTGGGCGCCGACGATTATATGACCAAGCCCTTCCGGCCCCTGGAGCTGATTGCAAGGGTTAAAGCCCAGCTGCGCCGTTTTACCAAGTATAATAATTCGCCCGCCCAGGAAGAGGATCCGGATTCCATTACCATCTCCGGACTGACCATCAATAAACGGGATCACACCTGCACCCTGAACGAGCAGCCGCTGGCGCTGACACCCACAGAGTTTTCTATTCTCTGGAGTCTCTGCAAAAACCGGGGGCAGGTGGTCAGCTCTGACCGTCTCTTCTACGACGTCTGGGGTGAGAAATATTACAGCAGCAATAATAACACGATTATGGTACACATCCGGCATCTGCGGGAAAAGATGAACGATTCCAGCGAGAAACCCAAGTATATCAAGACCGTGTGGGGAGTGGGGTACAAAATTGAATAAAAAACAGTCGCGGGGCAGTAAATACGTCCTCTTTGAACGAAAACTGATGCGAAAAATCCTGTCGCTGGTATTTGTGTCCATCTGCGCGGTTTTCCTGCTGCGGGAACTGATTCGCGGGCGGTTCGGCGATACAGTGGTGGGCTTTCTGACCGGCCTTTTCCATCTGGACTACGACGACGCCCTTTATATCTACGAAATCACCTTCCGCAATAACCTGGAAACCATTCTGGCAGGCGCCATCATCATTGCCATCATCGTGGTATTCCGCTATTCCATCCGCTGGATGACCGAATATTTCGATGAGATTTCCGCCGGCTGCGACGCGCTGCTGGATGAAAAGACCGAACTCATTACCCTTTCCCCTGAAATGGGTTTTCTGGAGCTGAAACTCAATGAATGCAAAAACATTCTGGAAAAACGGGAGCGGGACGCACGCCAGGCCGAGGAGCGCAAAAACGATCTGGTGGTCTACCTGGCCCACGATATCCGCACGCCCCTGACTTCCGTCATCGGCTATCTGGATCTGATGAAGGAAGCGCCGGATCTGCCTGTGGAACAGCGTGCCCGGTATCTGTCCATCACATTAGACAAGGCTTACCGGCTGGAACAGCTCATCAATGAGTTTTTTGAAATTACCCGGTTTAACCTGCACAGCATCCCTCTGACCCGGGAAAATATTCCGCTGTTCTTTCTGCTGATGCAGCTTGCAGAGGAATTTTATCCGATTCTGACGCCCGGCGGAAAATCCGTACATATGGACGTGCCGGAGAACCTGATTCTGCCCGGAGATCCGGACAAGCTTGCCCGGGTGTTCAACAACATTTTGAAAAATGCAGCCGCCTATAGCTTTCCTGGTACGGTCATCGAGATTCGAGCCCGGAAAGAAGCGGATCTGATTCATATTACCTTTACCAACCAGGGACCGCAGATTCCCAAGGAACAGCTGGACGTAATTTTCGAGAAGTTTTACCGGCTGGACAGTGCAAGATCTTCCGAAAAAGGCGGAGCCGGACTGGGACTGGCTATCGCGAAGGAGATTGTGGCGGCCCATCACGGGATGATCTCGGCGGAGAGCGATGAACGTGGGACGACCTTTTCGGTGGTTCTGCCGGCGGTCTGAATTAAGAATGGATTGCCTGTTGTTCGCAAAGCTCTGTCACCGGCAACTGCCTACAAATACTTCAAGCATAAAAGAGACCATTTATCCGCCTTTTCCAGATAAATGGTCTCTCTTTTTACACATGTTTACTTATTTTCTCTTGTACTTTTCCTCACAGTACTTGCAGCGGTACACCTCTTTGCGCGGGTCGGTCAGGACAAATACCTGATCCAGCTCCTGCTCAATGGAAGTGATGCAGCGGGGATTCTTGCACTTTACGATATTGCGAATCTCCTTGGGAAGGGTCAGGGTCTTCTTCTCCGTGACCTTCTCGTCTTTTACGATATTGACGGTGATATTATGGTCGATGAAGCCCAGCACATCCATATCAATATAATCAATCGGACACTCGATTTTCATCAGATCCTTCTTTCCCATCTTGCCGCTGCGGGCATTCTTGATAATCGCCACGGTGCAGTCCAGCTTGTCCAGGTTCAGATATTTGTATATCTCCATGCTCTTGCCCGCCTGGATGTGATCCAGCACGAAGCCCTCGGAGATACGTCCTACGCTTAACATTGACATTATACATTCACCTCCAGAAGTGTGAGAATCAGCGCCATACGTACATAGACGCCATACTGTACCTGCTTGAAATAAGCGGCCCGCGGATCGTTGTCCACCTCGACGGAAATCTCATTGACTCTGGGCAGCGGATGCAGAACCAGCATATCCGGCTTGGCCAGAGCCATTTTCTCCTTATTCAGGATGTAGAAATCCCTCAGACGGATATAATCCTCCTCGTTGAAGAAACGCTCCTGCTGAACACGGGTCATATACAGCAGATCCAGGTCGCCGATCACGTCCTCCAAACGCTCCACTTCCTTATAACTCTGACCGTTGGCGTCCAGTACCTCCTCACGGATGTAGCTGGGAATCCGCAGCTCCTCCGGGGAAATGAATACAAAGCGCACATTTTCATAACGAACCAGCGCTTTTACCAGAGAATGCACCGTACGACCAAACTTCAGGTCGCCGCAGAGACCGATGGTAATGTGATCGAGACGCCCTTTCAAAGAACGAATGGTCATCAGATCCGTCAGGGTCTGGGTCGGATGCTGATGGCCGCCATCGCCTGCGTTGATCACAGGAATACCGGAAACTGCGGACGCTACCATCGGAGCTCCCTCTTTCGGGTGCCGCATCGCACATATGTCAGCATAACAGGAAATCATACGAATTGTATCGGAAACACTTTCTCCCTTGGATGCGGAACTGGACGCCGCACTGGAAAATCCTAAGACCTGACCCCCTAAATGGATCATAGCAGATTCGAAACTAAGTCTTGTTCTTGTACTCGGTTCATAAAACAATGTCGCCAGAACCTTACCGTCACAGGCATGCGCGTATTTTGCAGGATTCTTCTCAATGTCGCTGGCAAGGTCCAAAACCTTCTCCACTTCTTCCACGGAAAAATCCAACGGGCTCATAAGATGTCTCATAATAACCTCCCATTTGGCTTTGTCAATTTTTATCTCGTAATATATTACATCAAACTTTTGCGGATTTCAACAAATATCTTTTGCAAAATTGTACTTTTTCAAGTATACTTCTAGGTAGAGTGATTATAACAGTTTTGCCCGCAGAACGGCTGCGGAGATTCAGGCTCGGGACACAG
>USDU01000030.1 GCA_900553635.1 uncultured Lachnospiraceae bacterium
ATAGCCTAATTCAATTGCATTGCCCGGCTCCGCATTCCAGAGCACATTATTATGGACATATACCTTCGTCACATCCCGAACAGTCGAAGTATCCGCAATCAGCCCATGCGCCTTAATACAGATACTGTCATCCGTCGAACGGATAAAGCAATTCTTTACCTCCACATCCTGACTGCTCGTAATATCAATTCCATCTCCTGTTACAATTCTGGACATGATATTCATATCATCAATGACCACATGATCGCATGCCGCCGGAACCACATGCCAGGAGGGCCCGTCTACTGCCGTAAAGCCTTTTAAGAGAACATTGTTGCACCACTTGATATAGATAAAAAACCGATGGGCATTACTGTCCGGCAGATGCCAGCAGGCTCCATTGACGATTCCGTTTCCTATAATAGATATATTATCACAATGATCCGCATAAATACAACCAGATACCACGGCACCCTCTTCGATATAAACCGTGTCGTTCGGCTTTAAGGTCAGGACGCCAACATTGTATACTTTTCCTTTTTCAAAACAGATCGTCGTATTTTCCGGTTTCTCAATTCTACGGGAACAGAACACAAACAGTGCGTCATGCAGTCCGCCGTCTGTCTCTACCGTAAATTTCTTCGGCTCGTCGAGATGAATCTGAACAGTCTCTCCTGTTACCGAAGGGACGATTCCAAAGCTGGTCGGACGAATTGCCAGCTTCTCAAAGGGTGTATGAATCGAAATTTCCAGATCATAGGCTTCGTCATCTACTACAATAACATAATCAAAGGAGTCTGTATGATATACCACGCGCTCCGTTCCATTGCAGATAACACTGTATTTTGTTGATTTTTCCAGTTCCTCTACGGAATTCAAAATAAACCGCGGCTCCTCGATCGGATCCGGATTGGGATAATAAATTAAATCGTTTTCAAAATCCTTCATGTCTCTTTTTCCCTCCTGTTTAACCTTATTTAACAAATGGTGTCCCGGGCTCGAGACGCCACCTGCATTTTTTGACAACCAAATCTCCGAACTTCGTATTCCGTTATTTACTGCTGCATGTCTACTTCATCCTGGATTTCCTTTGTGATCTCATCTCCGCCGGATGCCTTCCATTCCTCTACAAAAGAGTCAAAGGCTTCGATTCCTGCTTTGCCTGTAATGATCTTTGCAAAGGTCTCCTCCTCCAGTTTTGTCAGGTTCGACCATTTGGAATCCATCGTCTTAGTTCTGCCGTCATAGCTGCTGTAAATCGGAACATACTCCTCATTTACAAGGGGCGCATCTCCTACCATAATGGAAACCAGACGGGACAGATTGCTCTTTGCCAGATCCATATTTTCAAAATTCCAGTACTTCATGCTGAAGTCATCGTAGGGCTCGTTTTTCAGCTTTGTGATAGTTTCCATATCGTTTCTTAAAAGCTTATGGGTACTAAAATCCACATCATCCATTTCGATTTCGCCTGCCAGATATTTTTTCAGACAATCATAGGATACTTCGATCTCATCTGCATTGTCATATACATTATACAGAGGATAGAAATCCGAGGTACCAAGTGCTCCGGCATTTCCATTTCCCTCTCCCATCCAGCTCTGCTGATATTCGATCAGATAGTTGATGATCTTAAAGGCAGCCTCCGGATTTTTGCATTCCTTGCTTGCAACCACATATTTCGATGTAGGCTCTGCCATATGGGTATAGAATTTTCCGTCCTCCGCAAGGGGTGTAAAATATGCCTGCCAGTCGGCTTCCTGTGCCAGAATCGTATCGCCAACTGTATATCCACACCACCAGGGGCCGAAGAAAATACCCACCTTTCCTGAAAGCAAAGGCTCTGTACTGTCATTTCTTACCAGGATCTCTGTATCGATCAGACCATCTGCATACAGACCTGCAACCTTTTCCAGTGCAGTTCTGGTTTCGTCTGTAATAGATCCGTATACAATATTTCCGCTGTCATCCTTCAGCCAGTATTTCGGGTAGGACTGAAAAGCGCTGAACAGAGGATCCAGACCATAGCGATTACCGCCGTTTCCGTTTACATAATCTGAATTCGCAGGCCCAAGGATACCGATCGTATCATTTTCACCATTGCCATCCGGATCTTCTTTGACAAAGGCCTCGGCAACAGCAACCATCTCATCCCAGGTTCTGGGTGCTTCCAGACCGAGATTATCCAGCCAGTCCTGACGGATCCACATTTCATTTACACCGCCTGCTGTAATGTTGGGCGCCGGAATCGCCATCATCTCGCCGTCTTCATTGCAGATAACCTTCTGCAGTGCTTCGCCGCCGGATTCTATATAGCTTTTCAGTTTGTCCGATGCATAATTTTCATAGTATTTTCCAATCGGCTGGATCAGATCGTATTTTAACAACGCACGATACTGCTCTGCGTTTACATTCATCAGCTCCGGAATCGTATTACTGCCGATACACAGGTTCATCTTTTCATTATAATCTG
The DNA here is from genome assembly GCA_900553635.1 of uncultured Lachnospiraceae bacterium. The sequence goes on from USDU01000030.1 coordinate 2,453, forward strand.
AGGAAGATGCAACCCAGTCATATACTACATTGATATTCAGATCATTTCTCAGCTTATCAATATAGCTATTTTCTTCATACGTCATTCCTTCCGGCAGTTTTGCATTCGGATTCATGCTTCCGCCAAGATGCACGGTAACTTCTTCCGGATACTTTGCTAAAGGAAGATCCTCCTTCGCAGTTCCCTCTGCTTCCTGTACTCCCTGTCCACCAGCCGCATCGCTTCCAGTACTTCCTGCGGACGATCCACAGCCTGCCGCTGAAACCAGCATTGCTGCAGCACACAACCATACCAATACTTTTTCGCTTTCATACCCTTCTCCTTTTCTTTTATTTGCGCCGGCAAAGCCTGCCGGAAATCACAACAACCTTATTACAACACGCTTATCCCTTTATCGATCCAAGTGTAATACCGGATACAAAATACTTTTGTAAAAACGGATATACTGCCAGCACCGGGATCATCGCAACAACAATTTTCGCTGCATCCAGGGACTGTTTGTTCAGCTTCTGAACCTGCGCGATCTGTTCTACGTTCATCGTTGAAAAATCATATGTAACAACCAGCTGCTGAATATACGTCTGCAGCGGATAATTGGACTGCCTTGCACTCAGTACCATTCCCCGGAAGAACTCGTTCCAGTACTGTACGATGGTAAACAATGCGATGGTCGCTATCACCGGCTTTGCCAGCGGGATAAAAATCAAAACCAGACACTTCCAGGGTTCGGCACCATCCACCAGCGCCGCTTCCTCCAACTCTGCCGGAAGATTCTTAAAGAAATTCACTGCCAGGATCAGATTGTATGCATTTAATCCCATACCAAGCACCAGACCCCAGATGCTGTCTACCAGGCCATAGCCCTTCATTGTAATATACCACGGAACGGTTCCTCCGTTAAACAGCATGCAGAATACCAGAATCCACATAAAAATGGATCTCTTTGGAAACTGCTTAGAGGTTCTCGACAGGGGATATGCCGCAAGCAGGATACAGAACATGCTGACTCCGGTTCCCAACAGCACTCTCTGGATCGATACCCAGAAGGAGCGGAAGAAATCCGACTCCCCAAGGACCTTCTGGTAAGAGAACAGGTTAAATCCAACCGGCCAGAAGGATACCAGACCTGCATTGACCGCTTCCTTGCTGCTCAGGGAAACACATATTACAGAGGCTATTTTGCTTGACCTTGAAGATTCCAACATTTCTATCAGCTCTATCGACATTGAAGGTCAAACAAAAAACAATCTATCTTGAAACAGCTCCGGATGCGCACTTCTGTCCTTGTTGTGGTTTCAGAATGCATTCCAGAGGAACCAAGAATAGAAAAATCAATCATCCAATACTTCAGGATAACTACAAACTTGTTTTAATCCTGAAGCAGCGTCGATGGCGTTGCACCAATCCTGATTACCTTTACGACATCAGTGATTCATTCAAGTTTGTAAGCAAAAACAGAAGGACAACAAACGCAACAGATATGCTTATTGTTGATGCATATCGAAACCTGGCTGAATCGTCAGCATCTATAAGCAAAAGATTCCATGTGTCGGATACATATGCGCATGATGTATTTGACCGGTATGTAAAACTTGATCGACTTCCTCTTACAGATGCTATTTCTGTTGATGAAGTATTTCTGGATATGGACGATAACTGCAAGTATGCTTTGGTCATTCAGGATTTTCATACTGGAGAGCCCATTGATCTTTTACGAAGCAGACGAATGAATGTCACCGAACCATACTTTACATCAATTCCACCCGAGGAACGTAATTCTGTAAAGTATCTTATATCAGATATGTATAATCCATACATTTCTTATGTAGATAAGTACTTTCCAAATGCTGTTCCGGTTGTGGATTCTTTCCATGTGCTTCAATGGGTTACCCGCTCTATCGATAACTACATGCGACAGTTACTTAAGAAATACAAACAACGTGACAGGGAACTTCAAGAACAGTTAACTACTGACCCCATGCATCCTGTTCAGCTGTCCATCTCTGACGAGGTATATATCCTTCAGAAATATCGCCGGCTTATCCTGTCAAATCAGTCAAACATCCGCTATCACTCAGACCCTCGCATGGACCAGCACTTTCACGTTCTAATGAACACTTACGATTATGAGGATTGGCTTTTTCGCATTGATTCTAACCTTAAAGATTTCCGCAACCTTAAGGAACAGCACGTGTTATTCAACTCACGAAATGGCGGCAATCCGATTGCTGTACGTACTGAAATTGACGAATTAATAGTCGTCTACCAAAAATCATCATATGAAATGTTCAGAGATTTCGCCAACTTATTAGAAAAATATAAAGACCCTATCATCAATTCATTCATAATGGTTGAAAAGGTTGGTAATGGAAAGATATATGACAGCCGATTATCCAATGGTCCAATTGAATCAATCAACAGAAAAGTGAAAGATCTTAAGCGGTTAGGGCGAGGCTTTCGAAATTTTGAACATTTCAGAAATCGCTTCCTCTATGCCACACGGTCAGCTCCGGTTCTAAATGGAGTATCTGATTATAATCCTGTCACATATTTTGAAGAAGATGAATTTTAAGGAGGGTTCTATGGAAAACTATTGCGCTTTTAGCAAAGATCATAAATGTATACTCTGGCTCGATTATGAAATTACAAGATAAGAATTAGAAGAATGCCACACGTTGTGCCACGGAAACTGGATTGAGATTGAACACAAGTACAAATATATCCAAGAGCTACGACATCTCCTGGATGAGCACGGAATCCCTTATCCGGAAGAATACGAAATAGACTAAATATTATTTAAGGGGCTGGTGTTATACCAGGCCCTATCTCATACCCTCAAGTTAGCCCCTCATGAAAGCCCCTCACGAAGAACCCTCAACAACTATGCTTTTTTTATGCCAAACCCTCACGAAAGACCCTCAACAAGTTTGGCAAACCCTCAAGAACTTTGATTATCCCATGAATACAAGCTTCCGGCATTTTAATTTGTTATTCAAACTCCTCGGCGGATAGCTTGAATTGAATTATTTTCCTTGTGTTATTGTAATTTTATTCACTCTATTTTTCCAAAATCACTCTTATATTTATGCCATTCTATATTTTTAGAGCCAAAATAGAGCCATTCCCACAGCAGTGAATTTCCCCTTGTTGGTTTCTGTCACATGGTGCCAGCACCATGTTTATACAATTCCCAACTGATACCCCTATAAACTTGAATTTATCGTTCTTTCATACAATACACATAAGTCTGTACAATATTACGCATATAAATAAACTGATTATGTTTGCTCTATTTGTTTTATAGTTTGCATTTGTCGGATTTCATTTTTTTATTTTGTTATTTCAAGTAAAATCAAATACATGCAATGGGACAATAACAATAATAAGACTAAATAGTAAAGTCACTATCTTTAATATTTTACTTTTTTTCCAGAAAAAATAGTACATTGCAAACTGCAATATTATACTTATTGTAAAATAAAGTATCCACTTTAATTCCCATTGCACAATAGCTATTATTGATTCATAATCAAATTCAGTAAAAATTATGCATACAATAAATATCCAAAGAAAAAGTAAAAATACAATAAATTCGTATCCTGCTAATGCAAGTACTTTTTTTCTTATACTTGCATTTCGCATAAAAAAAACAACCCCAATAGATAATATACACAATAAAAATGTTCTATAATAATCCGAAAAAATTATTTCTGTTATCACATTCGTGTCTCCTATAAAAACTTCTGTTAAATCAGCACAATTTTTCAAATATTGATAGCAGCAATATTCCGATTTTACGCTCTCTGCAACTTCCCGACAAATTCCGATTTGTACACCCCTATTCTACTACAAAACCGTCCTTTATGAAAGCCTCTTAATCTTCTCCCTGGCCTCATACAACTCCTTATCCTTCGTCATCAGGTATTGCAACAGAAAACTATAATCATCATCTGAAATCAAGCCACTGGCACCATATCCAATAATCAATCGAATGAATCGCTGTTCATTTTCCGGTAAGGAATCAAGGGTCTGCCAAAGCAGATAATCCTCTGTTGTTAATTCCAATACTTTTTCCATTTATCTAGCCTCCTACTTATCTTTCCATTGCATCTGTCCCTTCCTTTCATACAAAAAAGAACAGTTCAATCCTGGTTGAACTGTCCTTACTTCTTTAGGCTTCTGATAAAGGATAGGAATATTTCCCGTTCCTTTGTCTCCAAACCATCCCATATTTCAAGTATCTCGTTTTGCTCCTCTGTCAGATTTAATCTGCCGCCATCTTCAGTAAAGAACTGCGCTAATGTAATGCCGAACGCTTTGCAGATTCTTTCTAGTGTCACAACTGTTGGTACACTCTTCTGATTTATAATATTTGCTAACGCCGTCTGCGACATATCTGTAAGCTGAGATAAGCGGTACTTGGTATATCCTCGTTTTTCGCATAATTCCGTTATTCTCAATGGAATATACTCTTCCACACGCAAGTAATATACACCTCTCCTCTGGTCTATGATATCTACATTGTACCGATAAACCAGAAGATTTATTAGTCACATACTACTTTACTATATACTCTATTATACTTTAGTATATGGTTAAAAAAATAAGATTCAGATCAACCTATTCAGTTTTATGTACTATTTTACCCGTCCCTTTTTCTGCTGTCAAATAGTAAATAACAAGGCGTAGCCTATTGCCACGCCCCTGCTTTTATCATTCCAATGCTTTTTCTATCCTCCGCTGCCGCCCTTTTAAATCATTCTGCTGTTCAAATAGATTATCCCGTTCCCTACAGACCTCTTTCATCCGTTCCAGCTTCTCTCTCACCCCCTCCCTGCAGCCCGGTTCTATCTGCTTATATTCCCCGGTCAGTTCCCGGATTCTATTGTTATTCTCCTTTATCTGCCCTGACACGCAAACCCAGTCTATCAGGTTCTGCATCTCCGAGTCTGTCACATAAAGCTCCGTTTCTGCCACAATTTTGGTGCAAATCCGCATCAGGACTTTCTTTTCCATATCTGTCATACTTCCGCTTCCCCCTATCTGCCTCTTCCGTAGTAACGCTCCTTTTCTCTGTCGGCCTGCTCTTTTGACCTTGCGTATTCCACAATCCCCTCCACCTCACTTTTACCGAGGTAATCTTTCAAATATTCGAAATTCGTTTCTTTCTCCTCCAGCTCCTCAATTCGCTCCCGCTGATCTCTGTTTTTCTCCCGTAGATAGCTCACCTGTGATTCCAGCGTATCTACCCGGTCTGCCAGCCTTTTCACTTTCTCTGCAAGCTGTACACTTTTGATAGTCAGGTTCTTTACCAGATCTTTCAGCTTTTCCAGCAGTGGCACTGCCTTCTTGTCCCGGTATGCCTTGGCGCTCATTAAGGCTCCTGGCTCTGGAAGCTGCCACCGCAGTTCTTCATCGTAGGCATGAATATTTCGTTCCATAACCTCTTTCGATTCCACCATTTTATCCAGTTCCCGTTGCAGCTTCTTCTGCTGTTTCTCCAATTCCTCATTGTCTGACAGCAACTGATTTCTGGTTTCCTTTAATGCCTCTGTGTCGGAATGAAGTTCTTCACTGGCAGCAAATAGCTCGTCTATTTCATCCTCTAACCGCTCCTTTCTTTCACGTGTACGTTCTATCCGTTCTCTTGCTTCGTCCTGCCTATCATAGATGTCCAGCAGGTCTTCCCTGCTCGACGTAATCGTCTGCTGCAGCTCCCATAATTCTTTCTCCCGTTCCTGTTTTTCATAATTCAGTACCGATAAATGCTTGTTATGAGTTCCGAGCTGTTTCCACCGCACTCCGTACTGTTCCATGACCAAAGCAAGCTCCTGCTTTTCTGATTCTATCCACTGATTCCATTCCGTATCGCCCCGTGTGCCGCCCCGGAATCCCTGCTCCGCCAGTGCGCCTTTCAGTGATACTCTGGTGTCAAGGCCACGCTTGCTATTACGGATAAATGGGACAAAATCTATGTGGACATGCGGCGTCTCCTCGTCCATGTGCAGGTGTGCCGAAAACACATAGAGGTTCGGATTCCGCTCCTGAAAATCCTGCATGAAATCTACCAGTATTTCCTTTGCAAGCTGTCCCTCCTCACTCCTCACATTGGTATCATCCTTATTTCCAATCTGGAAAATGACCTCATGGAACAGCTTTTCCTGCTTGCTCTGCCGGATTTTCTCATAATAGCTGTCTATCTTTCTATCACTCCGTTTCTGCTTTGCGTTATACCGTTCCAGGGCTTCATCGAAAAGCTCATGGTATACTTTCTTGATACTCTTGTGGCAAAATTCCACGTTGTAGATGCTCCGCTCTTTGTCCACGTTCTTCGCGCTAAATGCTCTTGTGTTGTGGTTGACCGAGCCTTTCCCCATCATTCCACTGATTGTTCTCTCCAATAGGCATTTCTCCTTTTATCTGTTCTATAAACGCCGGAAACGGCGCAGGCTTTGTTACTTTCGCCGAAAGTAACGCAAAAGCACTTTTGACAGACCCAAGTGTCCATCAAAAGCTGCTATTGCGCCCTGCCGGGGGCTTTTCCGCCCTTACGGCCGGAGCGGCTACCCGCCGCCTTTCTGCTTCTGCCGTTCAAGATAGCAAGATCCCCCTGTCTATAGAAAAGGGAATCTTGCCATCTTCCCCGGCTACAGCATCCAGTACCACTGACTTCCAACCTTTACGCTATCAATATTCAACTCCTTTTTGGCATTCCAGAGTGTTTTCTTTTTGATACCTTTCTCCTTTGCTGCGTCCATGATTTCATTGCAGGATTTCTGACCATCCGCCAGAATCTCCAACAAAAAAGATTTTGCGTCCTTTGTTTTCTCTCCTTTACTCGTCCCGGAAAGCAGTTCGTCCACCGTGATATCACAGGGACCTTCCCAGCGAAAGCCATTCTCCTTGTCCAGCCGGAACGCAATCGAAGCTCCCTCCGGTGCAAGGCTGCTCTTGTCATGGGCGATTACACGCAGGGTCGGATCGTTCTTTACCCGGCCAACCACCAACACACTCCGGGCCATTGCCTGAAAATCTATCGAGCCAAGCCCCCGGTAAGTGGATTTGCTGCCGCTGGCCTTGTTCATGTGACCGATAAGGATAATAGCGCAGTCGCATTCCTCGGCTATCCTTGCCAGCCGTTTCAGGACTGCCCGGATCTCATTTGCCCGATGCATATCCACGTTAGCACCCAGATATGCCTGTATCGGATCTAAGACTACCATTTTCGCCCCTGTTTCTTTAATCGCTCTGACCAGCCTTTCATCCGTCATGGTCAGGCTCTTAAGGCTTTCGTCTATAACCATCACCCGGCTGCAGTCCGCTCCTGCCGCCAGCAGGCGGGGCTTTATGGTGTCTTCCAGGCCGTCCTCTGCGTTCTGATATATCACGTTGATAGGTTCCCTGAGATTCTGTCCCTCCTCCCCCGGAAGCGGTTCTCCCTTTGTGAGCAGCGCCGCCAGCCGCAGGATAAATGTTGTTTTTCCCTCTCCCGGATCGCCCTGCACAATCGACACTTTTCCATAAGGAATATAGGGATACCACAGCCAGTCTACCTTTCTGGCCTCCACATCATTCATATTGATTAAACGATAATTTTTCTCTCTTTTTTCTTCCATTTACACCCTCCACTAAAACATTCCATTGAGTTTCAGCAGAGCTTTTGTTATACTATATTTGCGAGATATAGTTACATAGGCTCTGCCTTTGTAGGGAAATGTCCTTGTCAATCGACAGGGACATTTTTCTCTTTATCTTCCCATAGATATCTGGCCCCATCCAGCATCCACAGAATAGCCTTTAACATGTCCAGACAATCATTTTTCATATCCTGCATCCCTTCTTCAGACAGGATAACCTCTGATTGTTCAAATTGTTCTGTCACTTCCTGAATATTTGTCTGCATATCCTTCACTTCTTCTACTAACTGATAAATCACTTCCTTTTTTCCAACCACACAGACTTGATTGTAAATACAGGAACGGACAAAATAGTCTTTCTTGGATAAACCACTGGCTAAAATTCTGGCTTCGATCTCCTCCCTCTCTCGGGGTGATACTCGAAAGCTGATGGTCGAATATTTGTGAACACCACTCATTTACATCTCCTCCTTACTGTTTTCCTCTTCCAACCTATCCGCAAGCTCTCCTTGTTTATTGGGATACAGATGGGAATAAGTGTTCAATGTTGTCTCGATTTTTTCATGCCCCAATCGCTCCGCAATCGCCAATGGTGTAAATCCCATCTCTACCAACAGTGAAGCGTGGGAATGTCGTAGATCATGAAGCCTTATTCTTTTTACCCCGGAAGCCTTAATCCCTCGAACCATCTCATGCTCCATATAAGACTTTGTAAAACGAAACATTCTTTCATTCTCCATAACTCCATACAAATGTGAAATATATTCCTCCAATTCTTCTTTCAGAAAGTTCGGTATCGTAATGATCCGTTTACTTTTCGGTGTTTTGGGCGGTGTAATAATGTCTTTGCCTTCAAGACGCTGATATGACTTGTTTACGGAAATCGTACGTTTTTCAAAATCAATATCTTTATAAGTCAACGCCAACAATTCCCCGATTCTCATACCTGTCCAGTACAGAATCAAAAAGGCCATCCTCGTTTCTGGCTTATCTTCTACTGTGGTAAGAAATTCTTTAAATTCCTGCTTCGTCCAAATTTCCCTCTCTCCTGCATGACTTTTTCCAATGGTTCCAGCCTTGCGACACGGATTGTCTTTCAGATCATAATATCGCACTGCATAGTTGAAAATGGCCGCTAACTGATTGTTGACTGTTTTCAGATATGTTTCCGAATACCCTTTCTTTATCAACATATTCTGCCAGGCACGGACATCCGAAACCTTAATATCACACACCCTCTTTTTCTTGAAATACGGAATAATCTTTAAATCAATGATAAACTTCTTTGTCCGCATGGTATTCTCACGCAATCGATGTTCCATATCCTCATAATAAATTTGAACGAAGTTCTCAAAATTGATATCCAGATTTTTCTCCTGTTGCTGTCGAAAATCCCGTTCCCACTGTTCCGCTTCTGCCTTTGTCTTAAATCCCCTCTTGTTCTTCTTATGACTGACGCCCTGCCAATCCTTATAATAGAACTGGCTGCGCCACATCTTCCCATCTCTTGTTGCCGGCATAAAACCACCTCCTTACACAGCTACCGTCAATCCGTAAAACTTTTCCTCAAAATACTTCGTAGGAACCTTACCGCTGATTGTCCTGTATCCTTTCGCTTTCAGCTCGTCATTCAACCCCCGAATGATTTTATAAGCATATCCATTAGATACTCCCAGCAGCTCCGCCGCTTCCGTTGCAGTTACATACATTTTCTTCGTATTTTCCATTCTCCTCATTCCTTTCTCCTGTTATTTTCCGGTACACTTTTGTGTTCCTTTATTCGTATTTTATAGTACACATTTGTGTCTGTCAAGTGTTTTTTAATTTTATGTGCACAAATGTGTTCTTTTGTGATAAAATAGGAATATCAAACCGAAAGGAGCCATTTCCATGACTACTGGAGAAAAGATTAAATATTTTCGGAACATGCGTGGAATCTCACAGGATATGCTTGGACAACTGTCTGGTATAAACCCTGCAACTATCAAGAAATACGAATATGGTATACGCAACCCAAAACCAGATCAGCTTCTGAAAATTGCAAATGCGCTGGGTATCAGTATCAATATTTTCATGGATTTCGACATTGAAACCGTATCTGATGTCCTGTCCCTGCTCTTTAAAATGGATGAACAGACAGATATGCATTTTGAGGCTGAAAAGGATAGGAATGGAAATTACATTCCCTCCACTCTAAAAATTTCTTTTGTTCATCCTGCCATTAACCAGAAATTATGTACATATCTTCGTGCTAAACAGGTACAAGCAGATTTTGAGAATAGTGAAGAAAAGCCCTCCATTGAAGAACGCCAGGAATTTGAAAATAACATGGAAGAAATCAGAAATCATTTGCTGGATGATAGCATGATAGTGAAAAAGGGGACTACTGGGATTTCTGTAAAACTTTATCCGAATTAAAGAAAACCCTTGAATTATCAGACATAAGATGCTAGTATTTAAGTAAACAGAAAGCACCCACTCCAATGGTGGATGCTCCGAGTTTAGGCTAAAGAAATGTCCTTACGGACACCGCCTATCCTGTGGGTCAGACAGGATAGGCATTTTTATTTTCGCTTGTTTCTCTTATCGAGAAAGGCAAGCAACGCTACAATCAAGCTTCCAAAGGACATCAATAATGCTAATATCCCAATGAAAATCGAAACGATCTCATAAGCTGTCATCGGCGCCACCTCCCTTCCTATGTATTCCGGTTGCCCGGTATCATAAACTCGGGAGGCTACCTCACCCTGTCATAGGCACTTTCTGTAGATGTATTGTAGCATGAAGATTCAGGAATAGCAATCATTCTTTGCAGGTATCATGATACCCGCCATAACCCCAGTATTCATCACCTAATTAGAGCCATTTTAGAGCCAATCCACATAAAAAGGCCCCAGAAATGCCCATTCTATCAGCATTTCCAGGGTTCTGTCTGTTACTCAAACTCGATCGTTCCAGGCGGCTTACTAGTCAAATCATAAAATACTCGATTCACTCCACGCACCTCATTGATAATTCTGCTCATAACGCTCTGCAGCACTGCAAACGGAATCTCCGCTGCCTCAGCAGTCATAAAGTCGATGGTGTTCACCGCTCTTAAGGCCACTGCGTAGTCATAGGTTCTCTCGTCACCCATGACGCCTACAGAACGCATATTGGTCAGGGCTGCGAAGTACTGATTCGGCAGCCACTTCGGGTTCTCTCCATGTTCCTTCTTGTAAGCCGCAGCCGCCTTATCTACCTCATCCCGGTAGATGAAGTCAGCGTCCTGGACAATGCGTACCTTCTCGGCGTTGACCTCGCCAATGATACGGATGCCGAGGCCCGGACCCGGGAAGGGCTGACGGAATACCAGGCTCTCCGGAAGGCCAAGCTCCAGGCCGGCTTTGCGGACCTCGTCCTTGAACAGGTCTCGTAAGGGCTCTATGATTTCCTTGAAATCAACGAAATCCGGAAGGCCGCCCACGTTATGGTGGGACTTAATCACTGCGGATTCTCCGCCGAGACCGCTCTCAACTACATCCGGGTAAATGGTTCCCTGTGCCAAGAAATCCACAGCACCGATTTTCTTCGCCTCTTCCTCAAAAATACGGATGAATTCCTCACCGATAATCTTACGCTTTGCTTCCGGCTCGGTCACGCCTGCCAGCTTGTCATAGTAACGCTGCTGAGCATTCACACGGATGAAATTCAGGTCAAACTGACTGTTGGGTCCAAAGATATTTTCTACCTCGTCGCCCTCGTCCTTACGAAGAAGGCCGTGATCTACGAAGACACAGGTCAGCTGCTTACCGATGGCTCTGGACAGAAGTCCTGCTGCCACAGAGGAATCCACGCCGCCGGACAGAGCCAGCAGTACGCGACCGTCTCCTACCTTCGCACGAATATCTTTAATCGTGTTTTCAACAAAGGCATCCATCTTCCAGTCGCCTGCGCACTGGCATACCTTCTTTACGAAGTTATTAATCATCTTCGTACCCTCGGCAGTATGCAGTACCTCTGGGTGGAACTGGATAGCATAAAGCTTCTCAGCTTCATTCTCAGCGGCTGCCACCGGGCAGTCTGCAGTGTGGGCTGTGATTTCAAAGCCGGGTGCCACCTTAGAAATATAGTCAAAGTGGCTCATCCAGCAGATAGTCTTCGGACTTACGCCCTCAAACACCTTGGACGCAGTCTTGTCGATGAGCACTTCAGTCTTACCATACTCTCTCACATCTGCGCGCTCCACCTTGCCCCCGAGCACATGGCTCATGAGCTGCGCGCCATAGCACAGACCCAGCACCGGAATACCAAGCTTGAACAGCTCGTCCGTGTAGGTCGGTGAATCCGGCTCGTAACAGCTGTTCGGTCCTCCCGTCAGGATAATTCCCTTGGGATTCATGGCTTTGATCTTCTCGATATCGGTCTTGTAAGAGTAGATTTCGCAGTATACATTACATTCTCTGACGCGGCGTGCCACCAGCTGATTGTACTGACCGCCGAAGTCGAGAACTATAACCATTTCTCTATTCAATCCGTATATCCTCCTGTTTTCTTATTGCGTACGTTCAGTCGCGTCATTCGCAAAATCGTTACTGCTCACTTCGTTCGCGGTAACACGCTTTGCGCTGCACAGAAATCACGCTTTCGTGTAATTTCGCGCACATATGCGGAGCTCTCCGCTGCTGCACAGCAGTATGCCTGAACTATTTCATTTACATTATAGGCGATCCCACCACCCTTGGCAAGCCCGAAATCTGGTATACCTTTGTCCTTTTTTTCATATCCTAAGACAAACAGGAAAGGATCCACGCCCTATGAAATACGCTGACACCCCCGCTGCTCCTGCGCGCGGACAAAATATTCTACTGGATGTTCATCGCAAAACGTCCCTCGAAACCTTTTTAGAGCAGTTGAACGACCCACTGATTTTTGTGCTGTTTGTAGCCGCGGCCATTTCCATCCTGCTGGGAGAGGCCAGCGACGCCGCCATTATCCTGACCGTCATTCTGGTAAATGCGTTTGTCGGCGTTGTGCAGGAGGGCAAAGCCCAGAAGGCTCTGGACGCCCTGAAGCAGATGACCAGCCCCACCGCCCTCATCCGGGAAAATGGGCGGATCGTGGAAATCCCGGCCCCTGATCTGATTCCCGGCGATATCGTCTGCCTGGACGCCGGACGACAGGTTCCGGCGGATCTGACCCTGACCTCCGTCACCAACCTGAAAATCGAGGAATCCGCCCTGACCGGCGAATCTGTCCCGGTGGAAAAGGATCTGGCCGATCACAGCCAGGCATTTATGTCAACCAATGTCACCTATGGACGGGGCGAAGGCGTCGTCACGGCCGTCGGCATGGATACACAGATGGGGCGTATCGCCCGCCTTATTGAAAATGAGCACTCAGAAACCACGCCGCTCCAGCACCGCCTGGCCGATCTGGGACGGATCTTAAGCATTGTCTCTGTGACCCTCTGCGCCCTGCTGTTCGTCGTCGCTGTCCTTCAGCGCCGGGATATCCCGGAAATGCTGATTACGGCCATTTCTCTGGCTGTAGCCGCGGTTCCCGAAGGACTGCCCGCCGTTGTCACGCTGGTGCTGGCCTTAAGCGTCTCCCGCATGGTTCGAGTCAATACTATCGTGAAACGTCTTCCCAGTGTGGAAACCCTTGGCTGCGTCAGCGTGGTCTGCTCTGACAAAACCGGTACCCTGACCCAGAATCGCATGACCGTCACCGCCTGCTGGACCGACGGGCAAATCCGAGAAGCCGCCGGACTACGTCCGGATCACGACAAGCTTTTTCTCACCGGACTGACCCTCTGCAACGACGCTGTCCTGGAATCAGATTCCCGTCTGGGCGATCCCACCGAGCTGGCACTGCTGGATCTGGCCGCCCGCTTTGATCTGTCCCGCCCTGATTTGGAACGGGAGCAGCCCCGCATCGGGGAAATCGCCTTTGATTCCGAGCGGAAAATGATGACCACACTACACCGACATGGCAACGGCTCCATTTCCTATACGAAGGGTTCTCCTGACGAGGTTCTGAAGCGGTGTGACACAATTTTGTCGGACGACCGTGTCATGCCCCTGGAGCCATCCATGCGCCGCACCATTGAAACAGCTCTGCACACGCTCTCCAACCAGGCACTCCGCCTGCTGGCCATCGCAATGCGAACCAATGACCGCCAGCCCCAGGAAAAGAGTCTGACCTTTCTGGGTCTCGCCGGAATGATGGACCCCATCCGCCCGGAAGCTGTACAGGCTGTACGGGATTTTCAGAAAGCAGGCGTGCGGACGGTCATGATTACCGGGGACCGGCCTGATACGGCCTTTGTGATTGCACGGGAGCTCGGTATTGCGGCGAAGCCCTCAGACTGTCTGAGTGGCGCGCAGATCGACAGACTGTCCGACCCGGACTTTGCGCAGGAAGCGGAACGCTGTTCCGTCTTTGCCCAGGTATCTCCTGAACATAAGGTGCGCATTGTCCGAGCGCTGAAATCTTCCGGCCACATCGTGGCCATGACCGGCGACGGCGTTAATGACGCGCCCTCCCTGAAGACCGCTGATGTGGGCGTGGCCATGGGAATCACCGGCACCGATGTGGCGAAAAATGCCGCCGATCTTATCCTGACGGATGACAATTTCGCTAC
>USDU01000031.1 GCA_900553635.1 uncultured Lachnospiraceae bacterium
TACTACGTGACAGAGGGCGGCATCATCACAGTCAACACGGAGACTGCAGCAGCTCTTGGAATCGATGCCTCCATATTCGATAGCCTGGGCAGCGTAACCGAGGTTCAGACCACTGAGGACTAAGAAAAATAAAATCTGAATTTGCACAGCAGCAGGGCAATTAGGGCGGCAGCCACAATTGTCCTGCCTGCGTTTCTGTATGGAGGTGTTTTTGTGTTACATATTTTACAAACAGCCCTGGAGTTGGGCTTTCTGTACGCGCTGGTACCCATGGCCCTGTTCTTAAGCTTCCGTGTACTGGACATCGCCGATATGACCACCGACGGCTGCTTCGTGCTGGGCACGGCGGTATCCGTCACCATGGCGGCAGCCGGACATCCGTTTCAGGCCATTCCGGCGGCCATGGCAGCAGGCGTCTGTGCCGGCTTTGTGACCGCATTTTTGCAGACGAGACTTGGTGTGCCGTCCATCCTGGCCGGTATTGTCACCAATATGGGACTTTACACCATCAACCTGATGGTTATGAAATGGAGTGCCAATGTGAGCCTTCTGAAGACAGCCACCATTTTCACCCTGTTCCAGCAGACCGGTATCGGCGGACAGTGGTATGAGGCGCTGCTGGCCGGAGCAGGGGTTATTCTGGCGGGCGTATTGCTGGTGCTGTTCCTGGGCACCCGGCTTGGCCTTTCCATCCGTGCCACCGGCGATAACATCGACATGGTGCGTGCTTCTTCCGTCAATCCGACCTTCACAATCACCGTAGGCCTCTGCGTGGCCAATGCGCTGACAGCCCTGTCCGGAGCCATGGTAGGTCAGTATCAGAACACCGCCGATATCAACGGCGGAACCGGAATCGTGGTCATCGGTCTTGCCTGTCTCATCATCGGTGAGACCGTACTGGGCCGCAAAAGCGTAGTCAAAGGCGCCCTGGCGGCTGTGATTGGTTCCATTATCTATCGTTTCATCTACGCGATTGTATTGTATACAAAGATTATGCCGGTACAGGGACTGAAGCTTGTGACGGCTGTCATCGTAGCGCTGGCTATCGCGTTCCCAACGATTAAGAACTGGGTGGCATTTCAGCAGAAAAAGAATGCCCGGAAAAAGACATACGCAGCGAAGGGAGGCCGTTCATAATGCTGGATATTCAGAACATATCGAAAACCTTTAACCCGGGAACGGTCAACGCGAAGACGGCCCTGTCCGGACTCTCCCTGCACCTGAACCATGGCGATTTCGTGACTATCATCGGTTCCAACGGAGCCGGAAAATCTACCCTGTTCAATGCCATCGCAGGCGGCTTCTATGTGGATGACGGCGCGGTCATTTTGGATGGCGAGGATATCACCTTCCTGCCGGAGCACAAGCGCAGCCGCTTTATTGGACGCCTGTTTCAGGATCCCTTAAAGGGAACGGCCCCCGGCATGACCATTGAGGAAAATCTGGCGCTGGCATACTTACGTGCCGCTAAGGGAACCTCGGCCTTTTCACGTATTTCGAAAAAAGATAAAGAATTGTTCCGGGAGCGTCTGGCTCTGTTAAATATGGGACTAGAGGATCGGATGAAGCAGCCCGTAGGCCTGCTCTCCGGGGGACAGCGCCAGGCCCTGACTTTACTTATGTCAACCCTGGTGACGCCGAAGCTGCTGCTCCTTGACGAGCACACAGCAGCTCTCGACCCGGCAACGGCAGAGAAGGTATTGCAGCTGACCAGGGATATCGTGGAGCGGGAGCATATCACCTGCATGATGATCACCCACAACATGCGCCAGGCCCTGGAGCTGGGCAACCGGACTCTGATGATGGCCGATGGCAATATCGTACTGGATGTGGGCGGCGAAGAACGAAAGCATATGACTGTGGAAGACCTGCTGACCCGCTTCAAGGCAGGAGCGGGCCATGAACTGGACAATGACAGAATCTTGCTTTCCGACGCGGCGCAGTAAAAAGAAGAAAAGTAAAAATACCCGAACCATTCTGATAGAAAAACGGTTCGGGTATTTTTGTGACTAGGAAAATTCGGACATATTCCCATTTCTATATGCAATCGGCGTTCGCAGGAAGGAAAACCGAGGCATAGTAAAAAGATATTAGTGAAGTTGCGCAAGCAGAAAATCCAGGGTTACCTGATTGTATTTTTCAAGCTGCTCCCAGTGCTGCACATGTCCGCCGTTTTGGGCCATATAAAGCTTTGCGCCCGGGATGGCGTCGCACATAGCCTTGGTCACTTCCACCGGAACGAAAAGATCCTTGTCGCCGCCGACGACCAGAGCCGGAGCCTTTACCTTGGGAAGCTCGTCGAGAATGTCAAAGCCCAGGATGGCGTTGCACTGTGCCTTGTAAGCGTAGCCCGGCATCGGATAGGGATAAGCCATATCGGTCAGCTCGGAGTTCAGCATGTAGTTCTCGTCGGTCTCCTGGAAGGGCTGCGCGAAAATCATCCACTGGCCCAGACGGCCGAAGGTGATACTATCCAGCTGGCCGCAGGCCTCCCGCAGAATCTCAATGGCGCGGCGGAAGCTGACGCAGCATTTCGGGAAGGTATTGGTCAGAATGATGGAGCGCACCCGCTCCGGGTAATGTACCGCCAGGTACTGGGTGATGGCGCCGCCCATGGAGATTCCGTTGAAATGAGCGGATTCAATGCCCAGGGCGTCCATGAAGCCGATGGTATCCTTTGCCATATCCTTGATGGTATAGGCGTAGGAGACCGGCTTATCAGACTGGCCTGCGCCCCGGTTATCCAGGGCATAGACATGAAAATGTTTTTCGTATGCTTCCATATGGGGAGCCCACTTGCTTCCCGGGGCTCCCAGGCCCATCAGGAGGATGAGCGGTTCGCCAGACCCGCTCTCCTCATAGCTGATGGTAATTCCATTTGCTTTACACTGTTTAGTCACGTTCTTCTCTTGGCTCCTCTCCTGTATAAAGTGCTCTTAAATGAGTTCCGCACTCCGGCAGCTCCTTTTCCATACGTTCCAGAACCGGCTCGTAATCAAAATTAGTGATCGGAAGGTCTACGCGGGTGTTGTTCAGGGCGCTTAAGCACATAGCCTCCAGAATTTCGTATCCGTGGAAGGCAGTTTCGATGTTGCAGGAATGGGGCTTGGAGTCATCGTCCAGCCAGTCGGCGTACTCGGTGTAGTACGGAGTCTGGATCTGTTTTTCCTGATGATGATACCAGCCTGGCTCTTTTCCGGTAATGAATTCGCCCTTGGTAGCCTTACTGCATTCACCCCAGAAACCATCGGTTTCGGCGTAGCCGTAGCCGTTGGTTCCCCAGATGGTCAGACGGTTGTCGGAATCCGCGTACATCTCCGGATTGTGACGCTCGGAGAAGTAGCCGCACTCCAGATATCCGCGGACGCCATTCTCGAAGAGAATCTCGCCCATGAGGAAATCCGGTGACGGATGATTATCCTTCAGGGTAGCCGGGCCGTGTACATGGCCTACGACGGATTTCGCGCGGCAGCCGCCGTTTGCCCAGATAATGTAGTCTACGTAATGGGTTCCCAGCTGAGCCATCCAGGGCTGAGTCTCCGCGAAAATTTTCTTAATCTGTCCGAAATCACCGCGATCAGCCTTTTTCTTCAGCTCCTGCATCTGGGTCAGATATTTCTGTTGGTGGCATACGATGGCTTTGATGCCGTTCTGTACGCACAGATCGGTCATTTTCTTTGCTTCCTTCATATCCTCAGCCATAGGCTTCTCGAAGGAGACGGCCTTGATGCCGTATTTGATGGCAAGCTCAATCATGGAGAGACGAAGATTCGGATAGGTTACGAAGACGAAAACCTCCGGTTTGGTCTTAGCCAGCATTTCCTCCACGTCTGTATAAAGCGGTACATTCAGATGCCACTGTTCGGAGACAGCCTTCATAACCTCCTCGCGGAGATCGCAGAGACCGACCACCTCATAGCGATCCGGATTCTCCATAATTCCTTTCAGATGTGTCTTGCCGCGGACGCCCAGGCCCATGATAGCGACGGTATGTTTTTTCGTACTCATGTTGAAAACCCCCTGTTGTAAAATGAAATGTATGTTGTGTTGTATTTGTATTCTGTATCTGTGCGTCTGTATCAGCGGGCGATGCTCTTCATGTAAGCGCCGTCAGCCAGTACTACGCCGTCGGAATCCTGCTCCGCGTCGGGAGATTCGTCCTCAGTCATAATCCAGCCCTGATATCCGGTATCTGCCAGGAAGTCTACGATGGATTTGAAATCACCGATTCCTTCGCCCATGGTGGCCCATACGTGATCCGGCGTCATGTCTTTAAAATGTACATGCTGCACGATATCGCGGTGTTCCCGGATAACCTTCAGCGGATCGATGCCTCCGTTGAGCATATGTCCCGCGTCCGGAGCGTAGCCGATCCCCTTGCTATAAAGAGTATCAAACATGATATGGTAGTCGCTCTCATAGCGAAAGATAGAATTCTCGCCGGAGTTCGGATGGAAGACAGTTACGACGCCGGCTTCCGCAGCCCGCTGGGCGATGGAGGAAATACACTTCAGCTGATTTACCTGCTTTTCATAGAGATTGTGTTCCCGGACCGGATCCGCAGCCACATGTCCCAGCATCAGCTTGGCTGTTGGAAAATGAGTCAGAAATTCAATGGCTTCGTCAAGACGTTCGCGTTCGCCATCGGTTTCCTCCGGGAGAAGCCAGTCCTCATGTACAGCCAGGGCTGCAAAGGTGATCTGCTTTTCGTCCAGAAGATCCTTTAATTTCTGCCAGTCTGTGTAGTAGTCCTCCAGCATGCAGATTTCAGCTTCCATTCCGGTGAAGCCTGCTTTGATAAGCGTATCTGCCATGTGAGGCACCTGTCCGTGAAATTTCTTGATGTTCATCTGCCAGGGATAAGTCTGGCTTCCATATTTGATTTTTGACATTGTAGCCTCCTGTAAAATGAAATGCTATTCAGTAGGATCTAAATCATATTCGATGCTTTCTGCAATGCTGTGGATATAGAAAAGGTGAAGTGCTTCGGCCAGCATTGCTTCGTCGGTATTGACCGGAACCCAGATATCGGCCAAATCTTTCAACTTTCCGCCGGCCTTTCCGGTAAAAATAATGGTTTTAATACCCATTTCCTTACATGTTTCTACTGCGTTAATGATATTTTGGGAATTACCGCTGGTACTGAAACCCCAGAGAATATCACCGGAACGCCCGAGAGCAGCTACCTGCTTGGAAAAGACAGAGTCATATCCATAATCGTTGGTAAGAGCGGTCAAAACAGAAATATCTGCTGTGAGAGCGATGGCAGGATAGCCCTTTCTGGTCCAGTTTTTCATGTGACCGATAAAATCGTTTGTAATATGGGAAGCGGTAGACGCACTTCCTCCATTACCGCATAACATAATCTTGTTCCCGGCTAAAAGAGTGTTTTTGGTAGCTTCGGTGCAAGCCTGCACCGGAATTAACAGTTCGTCTGTCGTAGTGGATACAGCTTCAGCAAAGTGTTGTAGATTTGTTTTGAAAATTGAATTCATAAAAAACCTCCAGGTTTAGCTTGAAAAAGGATGTGTGAACAAGTATAATTAGTTATACGTACAAGTTTGCTGTACTTATACTATATATGAGCGAAAAGAAAAAGTCAATAGGAATAAAAGGATATAAAGAAAGATGCGTATATGATATAATAGGACGAAAAGACTGTACGACAATAAGAAGACGGACACAAGAAATGTGCAGAATAAAATATAACGGAGGAAATGTATGAAAACGAGGGAAGCGTCGGCAAAGTATCAAATCATTTATGAAGAATTGAAGGAAGCGATTGCTTCAGGGCGCATTCCGGTAGGGGAGAAGGTGCCTTCGGAGCTTCAACTGATGGAAAAATACGGCTTCAGCAGACAGACAGTGCGCCGTGCGCTGGAAGAACTGACCAGAGATGGGTATGTGGCGAAGGTGCGGGGCAGCGGAAGCTTTGCGCGGGAACCTGTACCGAAAGAAAATGGCAGAAAAATGGTGATGCTTATCGCACTGTTTGCTCAGCAGTACTTTTTCCCGGAATATATAGGCGGCTCTGAGCAGACGCTCAGAGAGAATGGATATACGCTGAATGTGGGAATTTCCAATAACAGAACTGAGGAGGAAGCGGAATATCTGAGAGATGTAATAAACAATGGCTACGCCGGCCTGATTCTTGTGCCGGCCCAAAGCGCGTTCCTACATTCAAACCTGTATCTTTACCGGAAGATCAAAGAGAAAGGCATACCGTGTATCACACTGGGAAGTTATCTCCCCTATTCAGGATTCCCGTGCGTGCTAAATGATGATTTTGAAGGCGGGCGGCTGGCGACAAACTATCTGATAGAAAGAGGCCACAGAAAGATAGCATGCCTGATGAACAGCGAGGAGTGCTGCGGAAGCCTGCGGTATGCGGGCTATCAGGCAGCTTTGAACGAGGCGGGCATTAAGGAAGAAAAAGAATGGACGCAGTGGTACGTATATGAGAAGGTTCGGGAGTTTGTGGAGCAGGAAGAATTGTTGAAGACATGTCTGTCCGGAGTGACGGCGGTGTTTTGCTTTAATGATGAGTTGGCGCTTGCGATCATAGAGGTTTTGCAGAAAAACGGAATTCGCGTACCGGAGGACGTATCAGTGGTTGGATATGACGGCTCCTATATGTGTATGTTTGGCCGGAAAAGACTGACCTCTGTGTATCAGGATCCGTTGAAAAATGGGCAAATTGCGGCTGAAAAGCTGCTGCGGATGATCGAAAACGGAGATAAAGGGGAAAAGATTTTTTTACAGCCGGAGATTTTAGAAGGCGAGACAGTAAAAACGTTGGAACAGGAAGAAAAAGAAGTCTGAAAAAAGGCATAAAATAAAGAAAAATACAAATTAGTTAAAAATGTAAGCACAAAAATTAGAAAAACATATTGACATATACGGACAAATGTGCTTTAGTGATGATAAAGATATACGTACAAGTTGATTGCGGTAAATATTGAGCAAAGGAGGACGAAAGAGAGATGTCCTATTTTATGGGGATTGATTTGGGGACATCCAGCCTGAAAGCAGTCATCATAAATGAAACGGGAACGGTTGTAGAAATTTCCGGTAGCTCGTACTCTGTGATATGTCGAAAAAACGGATATGCGGAACAGGAACCAGAGAGCTGGTGGCAGGCGTTGAAAGCTACTATAGGGGCTCTGAAAAAGAAAAACCCGCAAATCCTAGATTCCGTAGCAGCAATTGGATTTTCTGGGCAAATGCATGGAACAGTATTGCTAGACAAGGAATATCAGGTTTTGCGTCCAGCAATCATACATTGTGATGCACGTACAGAGGATGAGGTAAGAGAAATATACAGGTTGTTGGGAGCAGAAGCGGAAAAGATACTTATGAATCCCATAGCCACCGGAATCATGTTACCAACTTTGTGCTGGGTGAAGAAACACGAACAGAAGATACTGGAAAAGACAAAATATACGCTTTTGCCGAAGGATTATCTAAGATTCCGAATGACAGGCACAATCGGAACTGATTATTCGGATGCTTCAGCTACCCTGGCTTTTGATATGAAAAAGGGAACATGGTCAGAGTGGATCCTGGAGAAGCTGGGATTGCCTGCGGATATCTTTCCGGCATACGGGGACAGCACGACGCTATGCGGAGCTGTAACGGAGAAGGCGGCCAGAGAACTTGGGTTGAAAAAAGGAATTCCGGTAGTTTTGGGAGGCGCCGATCAGGTCATGCAGAGCATCGGAAGCGGAGCAGTCAGTCCAGGACAGGCCACAGCCAATATCGGAAGCGGAGGACAGATTTGCATCCAGACTGGAGAAGCAGAGGCAAATCCGAAATTGGGAATTAACACGTTCCAGGGATATGCCAGAGATAAATGGTATGTGATGGGGGCGATGACAAGCGCCGGTTCGAGTTTAAGATGGTTGAATCAAATCCTGGATCAGAAGGATTACGATGAGATAAATAAACAGGTTTCTAAAATAAAACCGGGCAGTGACGGACTTATTTTCCTTCCATATTTGAGTGGAGAAAGATGTCCGAGACTAAACGGCGACATCAGCGGAGTGTTTTGGGGATTAAGTTATCTTACTGACAGAGCTCGTTTGACAAGAGCAGTAATGGAAGGTGTCACCTATGCCATGAGAAGCTGCTTGGATGCCTGCAAAAAAGCTGGGGCCGAAATTCATTCCATGACAGCAATCGGCGGAGGAAATAGAAGTGAGCCGTGGCTGCAGATGCAGGCAGATGTGTATAATGTGGAACTAAAAACGACACTTCATCAGGAACAGGCCGGATATGGAGCGGCAATGATAGCAGCAGTTGGCATTCATTATTTTCCAGACATTCAGACTGCGAGTAAGGAAATGATTCGTTATAAAGACAGGATTATAAGACCACGAAATGAAATACACGAATGCTACGAAGAGTATTATCGCTTGTACCAGGAGATTTATGAAAAAGGCCAGGCAACCCTGGAAGCAGTAACGCGACTGGGACGCAGATAAAATCCTATTTTTGAGATTCGCGGGAAGGAGCGGAAATATGACGGAAAAAAGGGGGAGCAGCGACTATATTCTGGAGGTTCAGGGATTGTCGAAATCCTTTGGAGGTACGAAGGCGCTCCAGGACGTGGAACTGCATATCAGAAAGGGAGAGGTACACGCGCTGGTAGGCGAAAACGGCGCCGGAAAATCTACTTTAATGAAATCCATTATAGGGCTGCACAAATTTGATTCCGGAACAATTACGTTTGAAGGAAAACCCTATAAGGTGAATGGACCGGCGGAGGCGATCAAACGGGGAATTACCATGATTCACCAGGAGCTGAATCCGGAGCCCCACCTGACCGTAGCAGAAAATATCTTCCTTCATAATGAAGACACAAAGGGCATCTTTCTGAAAAAAGACGCCACGAATAAGCGGGCGGAGAAGATTCTGAAGGAATTTGATTTTGATATCAGCCCAACACATCTGGTGGGAGACCTGACGCTGGCCCAGGCGCAGATGATAGAGATTATGAAAGCCGTGTCCTGTGACGCTAAGCTGGTTATTATGGACGAGCCAACCTCATCCCTGGATAATGAGGAAACGGAGCGGCTGTTCCAGACCATCCGGCAGCTGAAGGAAAAGGGCGTAAGCGTGGTTTATATTTCGCATCGTATGGAGGAAATATTCAATATCTGCGATACAGTTTCGGTGTTCCGTGATGGTCATTTTATTGACTGCAAGCCCATCAGCCAGGTGACAGAGGAATCTCTGATTTCCATGATGGTAGGACGGGAAGTGAAGAATGTATTCCCAAAGATGGAATGTGAGATTGGGGATGTGGTATTTAAGGTAGAAGGTCTTACAGGAAAAGGCTTCCGTGATATCAGCTTTGAAGTAAGAAGAGGAGAAATCCTTGGTCTGACCGGCCTGGCCGGAGCAGGACGAAGTGAAACCATGCGAGCTATCTTTGGATTGGATCCACTGGAAGCCGGACATATTTATCTGGACGGTAAGGAGATTGTCAATAAGAATCCGCGCCAGGCCATTGAGAATGGAATTGCCATGGTAAACGAGGACAGACGGCAGTATGGTCTGTGTCTGTATCGTTCCATCAGCGAAAACATCTCTCTTCCAAATCTGCCGGTACATCAGAAGGGATTACTTTTAAACAAGAAAAGAGAGAAAGAGGAAAATAAGGAATACGCGAATCTTCTGACGGTAAAAGCGGCGTCTCTCGATCAGGACGCAATTAACTTAAGCGGTGGCAACCAGCAGAAGGTAGTGCTGGCAAAATGGCTGATGACAAAGCCGAAGGTGCTGATCCTGGACGAGCCTACACGAGGTGTTGACGTGGGAGCAAAATCAGAAATTCACTCTCTGATGTGTTCTTTTGCAGCGCAGGGTATGGCCGTGATACTGATTTCTTCGGAGCTTCCAGAGGTAATGGCTATGAGCGACAGACTACTGGTATATCATGAGGGTAGAATCAATGGAGAACTGTTCCGGGAAGATATTGTGAATGGCCAGATTACACAGGAGCATGTCTTGGCGAAAGAGTTTGGAAACTAGGGATTAGGAGGAGAAGGGTTTGAGTACAGGTAAAATCAGCAACGATAAGAGTTATCAGAGACAGCTCTTTATCAAGCGGTACGGAATTGTATTTGTCATGATTGGCATGATTCTTCTGCTTACAGTAATAACAGAGAATTTTTTGTCTTATAACAATATTTTAAATGTGCTTTCCACCATTTCCATTAATGGCTGTATTGCGCTTGGAATGTGTATTGTTATTACGGCAGGTGGTATCGACCTGACAGTAGGAGCGCTCCTGGCCTGGGGTTCTGTAGTAGCAGGCTTGGTGTTGAAGTCAACGCATAGCATTCCATTGGCCTGTGTGACTGCATTGATTACATGCGCAGTGATGGGAGTTATTACGGGATTGATGATTGCGCAGTTTGACCTGTTCCCGTTTGTGGCGACTCTGGCAATGCAGTTGGTTATCAGAGGTCTGGCAACAGCTTTAAGCGGAGGCGCATCATTTGCTGTAGCAGTATCAGCATTTACCAAAATCGGCCTTGGCAAGGTGTTTGGTATTATCCCAATTCCAGCGTTGATTTTATTGGTGTTGGCGATAATTGCCTATGTATTGATGCACTGGACAAAGTTTGGACGTTATGTATATGCAATCGGTGGAAATCGTGACGCAGCAATTGCCTCTGGTGTGAATGTGTATTGGGTTACCGTATGGACTTACGTGATTTCCGGAATTTTTACCGGTGTGGCGGCTCTGATTATGACAGCGAAGATCAATGCATCCCAGCCGAATATCGGTACCGGATATGAGACAGACGCTATTGCGGCCTGTGTAATCGGCGGAACCTCTTTTGCAGGCGGTGTATCGACCATTCCGGGTACAGTTGTGGGTATCATTATCATCGGTCTTATCTATAACGGCATGAATCTGCTGGGTGTCGAATCCTACTGGCAGACAGTATGTAAGGGTGTGTTGATTGTCCTGGCAGTGTTGCTGGATAAGGCGATGAACAAGAGAAGATAGGGAGAAGATTTACTGCGGGGTGCAGTAAAGATATAAAAAACTAAGGAGGGTTTTACAATGAAAAAGAAAGTATTGGCAATGATTATGACAGTAGCTATGGCAGTTGGAATGCTGGCAGGATGTGGAGGCAAGACAGAAGAACCGGCGGCAGATGCGGCTGCGACTGAAAGTACGACGACGGACACAGAAGCAACGACAGCTACATCTGGCGATATAAAGATTGCTTATATGGCAAAGAATGTAGTAGATGCATTTCATGTAGGTATGAATGGTTATGTGGGAGAGCAGCTTGATAAGCTGAAGGAAGAAGGGTTGATTACAGGATGGCAGCTCTTTGATGCGACAACAGACCCGGCTATTCAGGTGAGCGAACTGGAAGACGCAATCAATAATGGTTTTAATTTCTTCCTTCTGCAGCCCTGTGAGGCGGCAGGATCTGACCCGGTTGTTTTGCGTTGCGCGGAAGAAGGCTTCCCCTGTGTAGTTATCAATTCTACCACAGAGTCTACGATGGAGAAGGCAACAGGTTACTCTGGTTCCGATGATGAATTGGCAGGCGAGATGATGGGTGATTATATCAACGAAAAGGTTCCGGGAGCAGGGACTTATGTACATATGATGGGTGTGGTAGGAAGTTCCGCTCAGATTCAGAGAGGCGCCGGTATTGAAAAGACCATGACGGCAGATAAGGGCTGGACAAATGGCGGAGATTATGCAGCAGAGTGGCTGGCAGAGAAAGCGGTAGGATTTGCCACAGATGCGATTACCCAATATGGTGATAAGCTGACTGCTATCGTATGTGATAATGATGACATGTCTTCTGCAGTTCAGGCGTATTGCAACTCTGTAAACAGAAGCGATATCGTATGTATTGGTGTAGATGGTAACGAAGGACCGCTTACCATGGTAAAAGAGGGAACACTTGGCGCAACCGTATATCAGGATGGTATCGGACAGTGTGATTACGCAATCAATACCATTACACGTGCGCTGCTTACAGGTAATACCGACGGTGTGGAGATGTTTAAGACGGACATCCCGTTTGTACTTGTGACATCGGAAAACGTGGATCAGTATCTGAAATAAAGAAACGTGTCAGTGATACAGACGCAGAATACAGGGGGAAATGTCCCCTTGTATTTTGCGTTAAAATCAGTTATGAAAGGACGCCGGGAAGAGGCAGGAAAAGAGGCAAATGAAGGTAATCGGAATTGATATCGGAACGACAACGGTCAGCGCCGTGGTGCTGGAGATGGACGACGCGGGTGAACAGAAGCTTCTGACGTCCCGAACCATTGCCAATGGCAGCTTCTTAAAAGGCGCGGACTGGGAACGGATTCAGGACGCGGAACTGCTGACAGAGAAAGCAAGAGGAGTGCTGGACGAGCTACTGGCAGTATATCCAGATACAGCGGCCATCGGGCTTACCGGACAGATGCATGGAATCGTGTATACAGACGGGGAAGGCAGGGCAGTGAGCCCGCTTTATACCTGGGAGGATGGGCGCGGCGATTTGCCGGAGTTCGACGGAGAGACGGCGGCGTCCTGGATTCAGAAGCAGTGCGGCATCCCGGCGGCGACAGGCTTTGGTCTGGTGACACATTTTTATCATTGCCGGAAAGGGCTGGTGCGGTCGGACGCGGTTTCCATGGGGACCATAGGGGACTATTTTGCCATGAAGCTGACCGGAAGAAAGCGTCCCCTGGCCCACGCGTCGAACGCGGCAAGCATCGGCTTCTATGATACAAAAGAGCATCGTTTCTATGAAGAGAAAATCCGGGAGTCCGGAATCCGGCGATGCTTCCGGATACGGCGGATGAGATGGAAGTGGTGGGAAGCTACCATGGAATTCCGGTGACGGTGGCGCTGGGCGATAATCAGGCCAGCTTTCTGGGTTCTGTGGGGATGCAGGAAGAGGTATGGCAGATTAATGTGGGAACCGGCGGGCAGCTTTCGGTGCTGTCCCATGAGCATTTTGAGGCGGAAGGAATCGAGGCCCGGCCGTTTCTGCACGGCGCCTGGATTCTGACCGGCGCGATTCTCTGTGCAGGAAGGGCCTATGCGATTCTGGAAAAATTTTTCCGAAGCTGTGCGGAAGCCTTCGGACTGGAACGGCAGGACTGCTATGCTGTGATGGCGGAGCTTGCGGCGAAGGCCGCGCCGGACGCGGATGGTTTCCGGGTAACGACGCTCTTTCAGGGGACGCGTCCCCATCCGGAGCTGCGGGGGCATATGGACGGCATCAGTGAAAATAATTTCCTGCCGGAGAATCTGACCCTTGGCGTGATTCAGGGAATTGCGCGGGAATATTACGAACTGTATCAGGCGATTCATGAGGGAACCGGACTGGAAGCGAAGGTATTGAGCGGTTCCGGAAATGGCCTCCGAAGGAACCGATTCTTACAGAAGGCCATTTCGGACATGCTGAAAGCTCCGCTCATCCTGACAGATTTACAGGAGGAGGGAGCTTCGGGAGCAGCGCTCAGCGCTGCCCTTTACCTGCGCGAAAATGCCGAAAGATAAGAAGAACGCTCCAGATAAGACCGGCCAGCTCGCTGATTAGAATCCCGGCCCGCATCCCCGGCGGCGTCAGACACAGCCGGATCTCGTGTTCGCCGGCCGTGATCTTCGCGCCGGCAAATGCCGTATTGACGGTGAAAAGCTCAGTCTTTTCGCCATCCACATAAAGTGTCATTCCCTTCTGCATGGGAATGGAAGTAACGAACCAGGTATCCTCGTCTGTCGAAGCGCGGCAGGCGAGGATTTCGTTTTTCTCTGTATCCAGTGATTCCACAGAATTCCAGTTTTTTTTCTGAAACACCGAGGCGTCCAGCAGTCCGAACCGGATATTTTTCAGCGTATAATGTCCCTTGGGCAGCTTGATTTTAAGCTTTGTGATGCCCTCATCTGACTGGCCGTCCTCGGAGAAGGAGAGAAACTGATACTGGAAGGTATCATTTCCGTTGGGGTAGGCGGCGCCGGGGGCAGACAGCTTGTTTTTCACGCCGTTGATGGTGATGGTCACGGCTTTGCCGGTGTGGTTGACCACGTCGAATTTCAGCAGCAGAAGCTGCTCCTGTACAGGCTGCTTAAATGTCAGGGTCACGGTGCTGTCGCGGGTGACTTTCAGGTCATAGGCTCGGTTCTTTGTGCCGCCTGTGGTGGTAAGCTGTACCGTAGCCGGAATCTCTTTCGAAGACCACAGCGGTTGATAGTAGCGGATTTCTGTGTGCCAGCCATCAGCATTTTCGGTAGAAACCTTTCCGGAAATGGTGGAAGCGTCAGCTTCGGACTCCGGAATTACAGTGGTACGGGTCAGGGCTTCGGCCTGTTCCCAGCCTTTAATCCGGTTGAACAGGGTATCGGTCATGGTGTCGGTGGTCAGATAGGCTGTCGGCAATACAGACGTATTTTCCGAAACTGCGGTTTTGCCGTCTTCCCAGAGCACCCGGTAGCCCGCAGGCACATGGGACGGGCTGGTCTCCAGATAGCGGACGCCCATGAAGTTCAGCAAAAACGGGTTGTTGGCGGTAAGGATGGCCAGTCGGTTGTTGATCTGCACCGGCGTTTTCAGGTAGTCGTAGTACACCTGAGAATATTCGTTGCTGTAGACCGACGAGTACATGGAGCTTTTGCTGCGGACCGATGAGGCCTCCCGGTTGCCATTGACTAACGGGTGAACCAGTGAATCGTAGCGGTACAGGGAGTCCGTATACAGGGCCAGCGCTGGTTTGTCGAGGGCGGCGTCCATATCGGCCTGGGTGACAAATTCTTCCTTCGAAGCCGAGCGCAGGAAAAAGAGGCAGGGCATAATCAGAAGACAGAGGAACGCAAAGCGTGACAGCAGGTAGCGAAGCCTGGAGCCCGGCATAGGCGTGACGCCCTCGGAAGCCTCCGCCCGCTCCTCGCTGACCGCCATAGCCAGCAGCACCACAGCCAGCAGAAAGAGAAAGTCCGCCTGTACCAGCGTCCAGTAGCTCTTATGCAGGTAGCGGAAAATGACGGCAAAGAGCAATGGGAACGGCCAGAGCTGCCAGCGTTCCCGCCCATTTTTCAGATCCGACAGAATCAGCGCACAGTGGAGCAGCAAAAGCGGCAGAAAGGGCATCAGAATCTTCGCCCGGGCATAAAGGGTCGCGTTTAATAAATAGGAAATACCGCCCCAGAGGAACAGCAGAAGAAAAGTCAGGCTGATAGCCCGGTATTTTCGGATGGCGACGCCCAGTATTACCAGATACAGGACGATAAGGGTCACGCCCAACCCGTAGGAGCTGTAAAGCAGGGATTGGAAATCTTCAAAAAAGGTGGCCAGTCCCGCGTCGCCTGAGGTCGAAGCGCGCCGGTGTTCCAGAATGGACAGGCCGGTGGGCAGAAGCAGGGCGAAGGCCATGAAGCCGCCCAGAGCACAGGATACGAACCAGGGGCGGAAAAAATATTTACCGGACAGCCAGGCCCAGTACCAGCCGATGACCACGAAGCAGGCCGGTGCATAGTAGAAGCTGTGGAGGCAGATGAGCAGCATCCACAGCGGCAGCAGGGCCGGCATCCGCCGGGGGCTCTTTTTTACCGCCAGCAGGGCCAGCAGCAGGAACGGCATGTAATTCACGAACATCAGCTGCCGGTGTGTATGGAAAAAACAGGAAGCAGTCAGAAAGAGGACGCTTCCCATAAAAGAGTCAAAGCCGGACAGGTTATGCCGCCGGAGCAGCAGATAAAAGAGCAGGATGCTTAAAAGATAGCCGCCCAGTGCATAGGCAATGACGATTTTGTACATAGAAACTGCGGGCAGCAGGCACCCGAGCAGGATGTCCGGTCTGAGATACCCGTAATAAGAAAATTGAAAGCCATTGCTGCCGCCGCCCAGAGGAAGGTATGTGGGCAGAAGCGTCTTCTGTTCCAGCATGGCGGTACGGATGGTCTCCGCCAGGGCAGTGTGCTGGCTCAGCCAGTCGGTGGTGGAGCCGTAAACGTAGCCTGCAGGGAGCGACAGACGTATAAGCAGTGCAAAAAGACCGGTCAGAAGCACCGGATAAATCCATTTTCGAGTCATAAAATCTCCTTAGATGTCGGGTGATACAGGTCGCGGGCTACTCGCCTGCGATGACTTTTTCAATGCCATGCATATCCGCAGCTGTGTCCGTAAAGGAGCTCCAGTAGCTGCCGATAATCTTGTCGCTGGCGGCCAGGCAGTAGAGATCCAGCAGGGCGTCATGCATACCGG
>USDU01000032.1 GCA_900553635.1 uncultured Lachnospiraceae bacterium
AGATAAAATCTCCGTGAACAGCGCGGCCATCATGCGGCCGGAGCTTATCAGCGAGGCAGCGGACAAGTTTGGCAGTCAGTGCGTGGTGGTTGCCATTGACGCGAAGAAGCGGGCTGACGGCAGCGGATGGAATATCTATAAAAACGGTGGCCGTGTGGATATGGGTATCGACGCGGTAGAGTGGGCCATGAAGGCTGACAGGCTTGGCGCAGGTGAGATTCTGTTGACCAGCATGGACTGTGACGGCACCAAGGCGGGCTACGATTTGGAACTGACCCGCACCATTGCGGAAAATGTGTCCATTCCGGTCATCGCGTCCGGCGGCGCGGGAACGAAGGAGCATTTCTACGACGCGCTGACGGAAGGCAAGGCGGACGCGGTGTTGGCGGCTTCCCTGTTCCATTATAAAGAGCTGGAGATCCGGGCGCTGAAGGAATACCTGCGTGGACGTGACATATCCGTTCGACTATAAAAGTGATTTTTGATATAATATACAGATTTTTACAGGAGACAAAACTATCATGTCAATGATTCAAAACGATTGGCTTGCGCCGCTGAAACCGGAATTTAGCAAGCCCTATTACGCGGAGCTTTTCAAGTTCGTGAAAAATGAGTATGCGACCCGGCAGATTTTCCCGCCAGCGGACGATATTTTCAATGCCTTTCATCTGACGCCGCTTCACGAGGTAAAGGTGGTCATTCTGGGACAGGATCCCTACCACAATGACGGCCAGGCCCACGGGCTCTGTTTTTCCGTGAAGCCGGATGTGGACATTCCGCCTTCACTGGTGAATATTTATCAGGAGCTGCATGACGATCTGGGCTGCTATATCCCGAACAACGGCTATCTGACCAAATGGGCGAAGCAGGGCGTGCTGATGCTGAACACGGTGCTGACCGTTCGGGCTCATCAGGCCAATTCCCATCGGGGCATGGGCTGGGAACAGTTCACCGACGCGGCCATCCGTATCTTAAATGAGCAGGATCGCCCGATTGTATTCATTCTCTGGGGTAGTCCGGCCCAGAAAAAGGCTCAGATGCTGAACAACCCGAAGCATCTGATTCTGAAGGCGCCCCATCCGAGTCCTCTGTCTGCATATAGGGGATTTTTCGGAAGCCGTCCCTTCAGCCAGACCAATGAATTCCTTGTAAAAAATGGGCTGGAGCCCATAGACTGGCAGATTGAAAATGTGTAGGCAGATAAAACTGGCCAGAGCCTGGTATGCAGAACAGAAGAAGGGCATGCGGGTGATGCTCGAGCTTCTGACAGGACTGGTGACCTGCTATCTTGTATTTTTGCTGTGGCTGATTCCGCAGATGATGGCGGCTGTGCCGATGGATACGAAATACTGGAAGGTAAAGATTCTGGCTGCATTGGTGATGCTGATTCCGGTGTATCTGGGATTGCAGTGGGGGGTGTACCGATGCTCCGGTATGATTTTATCGGAGACCAGCCCCTGTACGGATCCGAAGAAAGAACGGCGGCGTCTGATTTTTTGGGCGGTGCTGGGCTTTGGTGCAGTCTTTTTCTGGATGATGGTGTGTTTCTACGCTTATTTCCCGGGCTCCTTTGACTGGGATAATCTGGATCAATGGTGGCAGATACAGAACCACCAGTACGACACCTGGCATCCGGTGTTCCATACACTGATTATCGCGCTGTTTTCGAAGATAGTGAATCATTACGGCTTCGCAGTTTTCATGCAGCTGCTTTTATACAGCCTGGTCTGCGGTTACCTTGTATACACCATGGCAAAATGGCGTTTTCCGGTATGGGCATTGGTGCTCACAGAGTTTTTCCTGGCGGCCAATCCGCAGACCCACCGGATTCTGCTTTTTATGTGGAAGGACAGCGCGCTGACGGTGTTCATGGTGCTGTTTACCGTATATCTTGTCAACATTTGGAAGACGAATGGACAGTGGCTTAAGAAAAAAAGGAATCTGGCAGTATTTATTCTGGTGCTGATTTCCATTTCTCTGGTGCGCCACAATGGCATCCTGTATACGATTCCACTGCTGATTCTGATGCTCTTGTTCTTCAGGGAGCTTCGCAGGGAAGCAGCCGTTTCCCTGGTGCTGATGCTGGCGGGCATGTGGATCATCGAGCATCCCATCTACGATCTGGTGGGGGCCAGCCGTCCGGACCAGACCTATGTGGAGACGGTAGGTGTGCCCATGACGATTCTCTGCAATGTCCATGAGATGGCGCCGGAGAGCTTAAGCCCGGAGGCGGCGGAGTTTTTCGCCAAGGTTGGACCGGAGAAGCGCTGGAAGATCTATGAGATGGGCAATTATAATTCCTTTAAGTTTGTAACCAATGCAAATACGGTTATCAAGGAGACTGATCCGGCAGAATTCCTGAAATTTACGGCGGAGACCATAAAGAATGCGCCGGGTCTGTCCCTGCAGGCGTTCTACGAGGTCACACGGATGGTCTGGGATATTCGGGGAACAGAAGAGTGGCATGCAGATCTGGAGTATCAGATCCGGGAAAATGACTGGAATTTCAGCTATGTGAAGAACCGGGAAGACATGCGGACAGCCCTCAATGACTTCGACGAGTGGGTGCTGAACAGTCCCGTAGATTACCTGTTTTCCTACAATGGCACGCACCTGTTGATTCTGATTCTATGTACGCTGTTTGTCTTCATACGGAAGGGCAAGGGCTGGAAAGCCATGACGCTGACCCTGCCGATCCTGGCTTACAGCTATGGAACCATGCTGCTGCTGTGCGGCCCGACCTATCGGTTCTTCCATTTTGACAGCGTGATTTTTGTGCCGCTGTGTCTGCTTCTATTTAGTAGAACCGGGGAGAAAGAGGGAGAACAGAAAACGGTCTGATAGGAGTCAGAAAAAATAAAAGAATATAAAAATATCAAAACCGTGTATCTATATCATAAAAGGTACACGGTTTTGGTTTATAAAAAAACACCCGCAAGAACCCTTATTACTACAGAGTCCTTACGGGTGTTTCAATTTCAATTCGGAGAACTATTTTGTTCAGCTTTCAGATGCTTATTGGCCGTAGACAGCATCAGCTTTAACCGGTTCAACTGATTGACCTCGCTGGCGCCGGGATCGTAGTCAATGGCTACCACATTGGAGGTGGGGTAGCGGCGGCGCAGCTCTTTGATAACGCCCTTGCCGACCACGTGGTTCGGCAGACAGCCGAAGGGCTGGGTGCAGACGATGTTCGGCACGTTTTCGTGAATCAGTTCCAGCATTTCCGCGGTCAGGAACCAGCCCTCGCCGGTCTGATTGCCCACGGATACAATGTCGGAGGCCATATCGGCCATTTCGTCGATGTTGCCGGGCGCGTTAAAGTGGACGCTCTCTGTAAAGGCCTTGGCAGCGGGCTTCCGAAGCCATTCCATGGCCTGGATACCGGCTCGGGCTACCCGCGCGCCGGAGCGCTTTTTGCCCAGGTGGTCCGCCTTGAACTCGCTGTTCTTAAAGCAGTACAGCAGGAAGTCCATCAGATCCGGAACCACAGCTTCCGCTCCCTCATGCTCCAGAAGCTCCACCAGATGGTTATTGGCAGAGGGTGAGAACTTCACCAGAATCTCGCCAACCACGCCGACCCGGGGCTTCTTCAGATCCTCATGGATGGGCAGGCGGTCGAAGTCCTTGATGATGCCGCGGCAAATCTGGACGAAGCGCTTGTGGCTCACATGCTTCTGGGAGACGAAGTCCTGACAGATTTTCAGCCATTTGGCGTGGAGACGGTCTGCAGAGCCGGCCTCTCTCTCATAAGGACGCATCCGGTACAGGACCCGCATGAAGATATCGCCAAAGACCAGTCCGTAGAGACCTTTTACAGCCAGACCCGGGGTAATCTTGAAGCCCGGGTTAGTCTCCAGATGATTCAGGTTCAGGGATACTACCGGAATCTGCTCCTGTCCGGCCTTGGCCAGAGCCCGGCGGATGAAGGAGATGTAGTTGGTGGCACGGCAGCCGCCGCCGGTCTGGGTGATGATAACGGCCAGCTTATTTGTGTCATATTTACCGGAAAGGACAGCAGTCATAATCTGCCCTACCACCACCAGAGAGGGGTAGCAGGCGTCGTTGTTGACATATTTTAAGCCCATGTCGATGGCAGCCCGGTCAGAATCCGGCAGTACCTCCAGCTTGTAGCCGGAAGCCCGGAACGCAGGCTCGATAATGTCGAAATGAATCGGTGACATTTGCGGACACAGGATGGTGTATTCTTTGCGCATTTCCTCGGTGAAGACCACGCGATCATAAGCGGAGGAAACGATGCTCCGGCATTCGCCCTTGTTTTCACGCACGCGGATAGCGGCGATAAGGGAACGGATCCGGATGCGGGCAGCACCCAGGTTATTGACCTCGTCGATCTTCAGGCAGGTGTAAATCTTACCGGAATTGGTCAGAATGTCGCTGACCTCGTCGGTGGTGACGGCGTCCAGACCGCAGCCGAAGGAGTTCAGCTGAATCAGATCCAGATCGTTCCTGGTCTTTACGAAGCTGGCAGCTGCGTACATCCGGGAATGGTACATCCACTGGTCCATGACGAACAGCGGGCGCTCCACCGGATGGAGATGGCTGACAGAATCCTCGGTCAGTACAGCCAGACCGTAGGAATTGATCATTTCCGGGATGCCATGGTTGATCTCCGGATCCACGTGGTAGGGACGGCCTGCCAGCACGATGCCACGGCGGCCGGTCTTCTGCATGTATTCCAGGGTTTCCTCACCCTTGCGCATGATATCCTCGCGGGTATGCTCCATTTCCGCCCAGCCTTTCTTGGCTGCCTCGCGGATCTCATTCTCGGAGATACCGCAGTGCCTGGAAAATTCTGTAACAAGTTCATTTTCCAGAATGGACTCGTTCTCAAAGGACAGGAATGGGTTAAAGAAATCGATGTCGCTGCCGGACAGCTCGTCGATGTTATTTTTGATGTTCTCCGCGTAGGAGGTGACGATGGGGCAGTTATAGTGGTTGCCCGCATCCGGGAACTCAGTCCGCTCATAGGGTACGCAGGGGTAGAAGATGAACTTCAGGCCCTGACGGATGAGCCAGGTCACATGACCGTGGGCCAGCTTAGCCGGGTAGCACTCAGACTCGCTGGGAATGGACTCAATACCCATTTCGTAAATCTTATGGGTGGAAGAAGGGGAGAGTACCACCCGGTAGCCCAGCTCCGTAAAGAACGTGAACCAGAAAGGATAGTTCTCATAGAAATTCAGAACACGGGGGATACCCACAGTTCCGCGCTTCGCAGCTTCCTCAGATAAGGGCTCATAGTCGAAGAGACGCTTATTTTTGTATTCGTACAGGTTCGGAATATTGTCCTTGTTTTTTTCTTTTCCGATACCACGCTCGCAGCGGTTGCCGGAGATATAGCGGCGGCCGCCGGAGAATTTGTTGATGGTCAGACGGCAGTGATTTGTACAGCCGTTGCACTTGGTCATGGAGGTGGAGAACTCCAGGTTGTTGATCTCGTCGATGGAGAGCATGGTGGTCTCCATGCCGTCCTCGTAGCGCTCCCTTGCGATGAGAGCCGCTCCGAAGGCACCCATGATACCGGCAATGTCGGGACGGACAGCCTCGCAGCCTGCGATCTTCTCAAAGCTTCGGAGGACCGCGTCATTGTAGAAGGTACCGCCCTGTACCACGATATTTTTACCCAGTGCAGAGGCGTCGGACACTTTGATAACCTTAAAAAGGGCGTTCTTGATGACAGAGTAAGCCAGGCCTGCGGAAATATCAGATACCTCTGCGCCCTCCTTCTGGGCCTGCTTTACCTTGGAATTCATGAATACCGTACAGCGGGTTCCCAGATCAATGGGGTGCTTGGCGAAAAGCGCCGCTTTTGCGAAATCCTCCACGGTGTAGTTCAGGGATTTGGCAAAAGTCTCGATAAAAGATCCGCAGCCGGAGGAACATGCCTCGTTCAGCTGTACGCTGTCTACGGTGTGATTCTTGATGCGGATGCATTTCATATCCTGACCGCCGATATCCAGGATACAGTCCACGTTCGGATCAAAGAATTCAGCGGCGTAATAATGAGAAACAGTCTCCACTTCGCCCTCGTCCAGCATCAGGGCAGCCTTGATCAGGGCCTCGCCGTAACCGGTGGAACAGGAGCGGGCGATGCGGGCGTTCTTCGGAAGGAAGCGGTAAATGTCCTTGATAGCGCGAATAGTAGTCGCCAGAGGATTGCCGTTGTTGCTGCTGTAGAAGGAGTAGAGCAGAGCTCCATCCTCGCCTACCAGCGCAGCCTTGGTGGTGGTGCTTCCGGCGTCGATGCCGAGGAAGCAGTTGCCCTCATAGGCCTGGAAATCGCCGCGCATGACCTCATGGCGGCTGTGGCGCTCCTGGAACTTGGCGTACTCATGCTCATTGGCAAAGAGCGGCTCCATACGGGCCACCTCGAAATCCATCTGGATATGGTTTTGGAGACGCTGCTTCATATCGCTTAAGGAAGCGCTCGTCTTCTGCTCGCAGCTTAAGGCGGAACCCATGGCGGCGAACAGGTGAGAGTTCTCCGGCGCAATGATGTGCTCTTCATCCAGATCCAGGGTGCGGATAAAGGCTGCTTTCAGTTCCGATAAGAAATGAAGCGGGCCGCCCAGGAACGCCACGTGTCCCCGGATGGGCTTGCCGCAGGCCAGTCCGCTGATGGTCTGGTTGACCACGGCCTGGAAAATAGAAGCAGCCAGGTCTTCCTTGGTGGCACCGTCATTGATCAGCGGCTGAATATCGGACTTGGCAAATACGCCGCAGCGGGCCGCGATGGTATAAAGGGAATGATAGTTCTTGGCGTACTCATTCAGACCGGTAGCGTCCGTCTGCAGAAGAGAAGCCATCTGGTCGATGAAGGAACCGGTACCGCCGGCGCAGATCCCGTTCATACGCTGCTCCACATTGCCGCCCTCGAAGTAAATGATTTTTGCGTCCTCACCGCCAAGCTCTATCGCCACGTCGGTCTGGGGAGCTGTCTGCTCCAGAGCCGTCGCTACAGCTACGACTTCCTGTACGAAGGGCACGCCCAGATGGTTCGCCAGGGTCAGTCCGCCGGAGCCGGTGATGGCCGGATAGACGGTCAGATTGCCAAGCCTTCCTTCCGCCTTTTCAAGCAGAGAAGCCAGGGTCTCCTGGATGTTGGCGAAATGGCGCTCATAATCAGAGAAGAGAAGCTCCTGCTTCTCATTTAAAATAGCTACTTTTACAGTGGTGGAACCGATGTCGATTCCCAGTGTATAGATAGTTGAATTATTCATAAAAAATATACGGCGGATTTCTCCGCCTCCCTCCTTTTCTAAATGACAGCAAAAGGTTTCTTAGACACTAATGTACATTATACGACACAAAATTTTTGAAATCAAATAAAAAAAATATAAACAATTTATGGAAAGTTTAACAAAAAGGCGCAGAGGTAACAGGATTTTCCGGATTGCATACAGTAAATGTATATAAATAGGAAGAAAAGGAACCGGATTTTATGGAAAAATGCATGGGATTTCTGCATACGGTCGAAAAAGGGGACACTCTCTATGCCTTAAGCCGCCGTTACCGGGTGCCTCTCGGGGCGCTTCTTTACGTCAATCCCTACATCAATGTCTACAACCTGCAGGTGGGGGACGAGGTGTGTATTCCCCTGCGTCGGCGTCCGCGGCAGGTGCCTCCGGAAAAAGAGAGGGGAGAAGGAAAGACCATTGCCTCCGGTTGACAAACAGAGGCTTCCCGCCTATAATAAAATTGTCTGAAAATGTTTCCGGGATTCGTGGAAATACAGTTTCCACGGCCCGGAAATCTTGTGTCACAGACATTTTTGATAGGAAAGGATGAATTATTTTTTATGAACTGGATAGACAAGCTGGAGAAAAAATTTGGCCGCTACGCGATTCACAATCTGATGTATTATGTGATTATTCTTTATGCGCTGGGGTATGTGATTAATGTGGTGGCACCCGATTTCTATACCGGATACCTGTCTCTCGATCCCACCGCCATCCTGCACGGCCAGATCTGGAGAATCGTGACCTTTATCATTTACCCACCTTCCACAGGGCTGTTTTTCTTCCTGATCAGCATGTACCTGTATTATTCCATCGGAAGAGTGCTGGAGATGCAGTGGGGAGCCTTCCGTTTCAATCTATATCTGTTGACCGGTATGCTGCTTCATGTGGTGGCGGCCTTCTTAAGCTGCTATGTATTCGGCGCGAATATCGGCCCCATGTTCGGTACCTATTATCTAAACTATTCGCTGTTTTTCGCCTTCGCAGCCACCTATCCGAACATGCAGTTCCTGCTGTTTTTTATCATTCCGATTAAGGCGAAATGGCTTGGTATCATCAATGCGGTGTACTTTGGCGTAACTATCGTGGCGGGATTTGCAGCACCGTATCTTTCGGTTCAGACGCTTCTGACTCTGTATCAGGCAGGCATCATCGCCCATCCGGCTTATGCGGTCATGGCTCTGGTGTCCCTTGGCAACTTCCTGATTTTCTTCTTCAGTATGAAAACCATGCGTCGGTACTCCCCGAAGGAGGTACACAGAAGACAGGTATATAACCGGAGCGTGCAGCAGGGCGAGAAACGGGCCAGTGTTCACAGATGCGCAGTCTGTGGCAGGACGGAGAAGGACGGCGACGATCTGGTATTCCGGTACTGCTCCAAGTGCAACGGCAATTATGAGTATTGTCAGGATCATCTGTTTACGCATGAGCATGTGAAATAGACATACAAAGCAGACTTCATTCATACACATTGTACGATGGTCATACCTTTACGAGAACGTTATAATTTTAACAAATAAAAAAGGAGGTTTTGTTTCATGAACACACCTGCGGAAATTGCAAAAAATTATGTGGGAATCGGAAAAGGAAAGGTGAATACACCGCCGCTCAAGCTGTTTATCCTCGGCATTATGGCCGGTATCTTCATCGGTATCGGCGGTATCGCCTATGAGATGGCAACGGCGACCATCGGCGGAGCTCTGGGCAAGCTGGTTGGCGCCTGCATGTTCCCGGCGGGACTGGCTCTTGTACTGATTGCGGGAAGCGAGCTTTTCACCGGCAACTGTCTGTTGGTTATTCCGCTTCTGGAGGGAGAAGTGAAATTCTCCGGCGTTCTGAAAAACTGGGTTTTCGTATACCTTGGTAACTTCGTAGGCTCTTCGCTCCTGGCTTTTCTGGTAGCCTTCGGACACAGCCCGTCTCTGCTTGACAAGGGACTTCTGGATGTGGTGATGTCTGTGGCGGCAGGCAAGGTGGCTTTAAGCTTCAGCGACGCTGTATTCCGCGGCATCGTCTGCAACATGATGGTATGTCTGGCTGTCTGGATGTCCTTTGCGGGTAAGACCGTAGCCAGCAAGATTGCGGGACTTTATTTTCCGATTATGATCTTCGTTATGGCCGGCTTCGAGCACAGCATTGCGAATATGTACTATCTGATGGTAGGCATCTTCAGTAATTCTATCTACGGCGTGGGTAACACAGCTGTGAATCTGGGCGCGGCGCTGACAAAGAATCTGCTGCCGGTAACTCTGGGCAACCTTATCGGCGGAGCGGCTATCGGCATCGTATACTGGTATCTGTATTTAAAAGGAACCCAAAAAGACTAAAGAATGAAAAGGGGTAAAGTATGAGCATTCGGGTAGAAGAATTCGGCACCACGAAGGACGGACAGAAGGTAAAGAAATACATACTGGAAAATGGAAAAGGCATGAAGGCGGCTGTCCTGAATCTGGGCGCGGTACTGGCGGAGCTTCACGTGCCGGATAAGGACGGCACGCTCCGTGATGTGGTCTGGGGCTATGAAGATGTAGCGGGCTATGAGGTCAACGGACCGGATCTGGGAGCTGTCGTGGGCCGGAATGCCAACCGTATCGGAGGGGCCGTTATCACCATTGCGGGCAAGGATTACACACTTGTGAAAAATAATGGCGAGAACAACCTGCACAGCGGCCCGGATATGTATTTTACCAGAATGTGGAAAGCGATCATCGCTGACGACAATAAGGTAGAGTTTTCCCTACATAGTCCCGATGGGGATCAGGGGTACCCGGGCAATGCGGATATCACCGTATCCTACACACTGACGGATGGTGGTGAGCTACAGATTGCCTATGAAGGTAAGGCAGACCGGGATACCATCTTTAACCTGACCAATCATTCCTACTTTAATCTGGACGGTCAGGAGTCTGATTCGGTGCTGGAGCAGAAGGTATGGCTGGACGCAGACGCCTTTACACCGGGTGATGCGGGACTCATTCCTACAGGCGAGATCCGAAGCGTAGAGGGCACACCCATGGATTTCCGTACAGAACATACCATCGGCGAGCGGATTGACGCGGACTACGAGCCACTGAAGCTGGCCGGCGGCTACGATCACAATTATGTATTGAAGAATGAGGGAACATACGCGTTGTGCGGCAGACTCATTTCCGATAAGAGCGGTATCTGCATGGAGGTGTCCACGGACGCTCCCGGTATCCAGCTGTATGCCGCTAATTTCCTGGAGAACGAGAAGGGGGGAAAGGGTGGCCATACGTATGTGAGACGAAGCGCAGTCTGCTTTGAATCCCAGTACTTCCCGGACGCCTGCCATCATGAGAATTTCAAGAGTCCTATTGTAAAAGCGGGCGAGGTGTACCGGACGAAGACCGGATATCAGTTTTCCATAGTAAAATAGAAAAAAGAACGAAAAAGCGGGGAGCGCAGGCTATTTGGCCTGTGCTCCCTTTTGAATTCTGCAAAAAGTACTTGACAGTCTGAAATTAATAGTTTACTATGTGAACTGTTCATTTTGTGAACGAATAGGAAGCATGCAGGAGGGAGGAGCAAAGGATGGAAGCGACCAGAGAAGAGGTCCTGAAGGGCTGGCTGAAATTATCAATGGCGATTAACAATGAGAGGCTGGTATCCGGACTGCCGTACAATGAATTTCTGATTTGTGGCATTTTGTACCGGAATCAGAAGAGCGAAAAGCCGGAGGAGCTTACGGCCACAGATCTGTGTAATGCGACGAAGATTCTGAAATCCCAGATGAATCGGATTCTGAACAGTCTGGAGAAGAAAGAACTGATTATACGGACTCGTTCGGAGCGGGATAAGCGGCAGCTTTATGTGACCTTTCGGATGGAGAGGGCGGAAAGTTACGAGCGGGAGCATGAGCGAATCTTGAAATTTGTGGACGAGTTGATGAACCGGATCGGCTGGGACCGCTCCGAGGAAATCGTAAAGCTCTTCGACCTGATTGCAAATATGGCAGACGAGGTAATTGGATGATAAAGATATTGGTAGATTCCTCTTCGGAGCTGACGAAGAAGGAAGCGGAGGAAAAAGGCTTTTTATTTGTACCCATCAGCGTAAATATCGGCGGAAGGGAATATCGGGACGGCGTGGATCTGACGAAGGATAAGTTCTACGATCTGCTGGTGAACGGCGGCGAATTCCCGCAGACTTCCCAGCCGTCGCCCCAGGCCTTTCTGGAACTGTTCGAGCAGGCGAAGAAGAATGGGGATGAGGTTGTGGCGATTCTCCTGTCGTCCGCTTTAAGCGGCACGTACCAGAGCGCGGTACTGGCAAAACAAATGGTGGATTATGAGGGGATTTATCTCATTGATTCCCTGACAGCTACGGGTGTGATCCAGATTCTGGCGGATTATGCGCAGAAACTCATTGAGAAAGGAAAGAGCGCTGCGGAAGTAGCGGAGCGGACGGACGTTTTCAAGACCAGGGTACACGCTATCGCCATGGTAGATACACTGGAGTTTTTGCAAAAGGGAGGCCGTATCAGCAAAACAGCGGCCATGATCGGCGAACTGGCAAGGCTCAAGCCCCTGATTACGCTGGCCGAAGAGGGAGGCGTGGGCGTTATCGGAAAAGCCATCGGAAAAAATAAGGCCGTGAGCTTTATGCTGAAATGGCTGGAGGAGCATCCGGTGGACGACGCCTGGCCGAAATATTCCATCTACACCAGCGGTACTGAGAACTGTGGGCAGTTCGAAGAAAAGTTAAAAAATCATGGAATTGAAACCATGGGCCGGCTGCAGATTGGCGCAGCCATCGGTACCCATATCGGACCGAACGCTTTTGGAATTATATATGTGGAGAAAGCATAATGTACGAAAAGAGGGGAGCTGCGTAAAGCAGCTCCCCCTTCGTGTATACAAAGTAGAAACTTAGTTTTCCATCGGTTTGCTGCCTGTAAAACGCAATCAGGAATTACATCCGCAGCCGGTGGTTCCCGTATCAAATGCCGGGTTAAAGGCGTAGAAGTTCTTCGAATTTAACTTATCCTGCACGATCCGGAGGGCTTCACCGAATCGCTGGAAATGTACAACCTCTCTCGCCCGCAGGAACCGGATGGCGTCGGTAACGTCCGGGGAATCCACGCAAAGCCGTAAGATGTTGTCGTAGGTGGTGCGGGCTTTTTCCTCTGCTGCCATATCCTCGGTCAGATCTGTAATCGGATCGCCCACCGACTGGAACATGGCAGCCGTAAAGGGCGTCCCGGAAGCCGCCTGGGGCCAGAGCGCCAGGGTATGATCCACATAATAGTCCTCAAAGCCGGAGGCCTTCAGTTCTTCCATGGACATATTCCGGGTCAGCTGATGGACGATGGTGGCAATCATTTCGAAGTGCCCCAGCTCTTCGGTGCCGATATCCGTAAGTGTTGCCATACATTCCTTATAAGGCATCGTATACCGCTGGGACAGATAACGCATGGAAGCGCCCAGCTCGCCGTTGGGGCCTCCATACTGGGTAATAATCGCCTTCGCCAGCTTCGGATTCGTCTCCTTGATGTGAATGGGATATTCCAACCGTTTTTCATAATTAAACATAAGCGCGTCCTCCCTTCTATTGCCACGGCCACGGCTGGTCTGCCCAGGTCCAGTAATCCTTCGGATTGTGGACGTGGGACAGCGTCAGCGGGCCGTACTGGGTGGAATATTCATGAAGGGCTTCCTGATACATTCGGTTCTGTTTCTCAAAATAAGCGATGGCTTCCGTGTCTTCCGGATGGGTGTCCAGATAGAGGCAGGCGTCCACGCAGGCGAAGCCGGTGGTGGCGATGCGGCGGAGCAGCTGTTCCTTCGAAA
The DNA here is from genome assembly GCA_900553635.1 of uncultured Lachnospiraceae bacterium. The sequence goes on from USDU01000032.1 coordinate 13,073, forward strand.
GATCGCTGCAGGAGCAGGAGTCCATGGGACGAACTGGGCTGGGGCCGCTCTGGGGAGCCGTCGGTATGGGACAGCCGGTGGCATTTCTTGGCTGGAGACAGGGCCTTACGGGCGATTGACAATTATTTCTCATCATCTGCAGCCACCCCGCTTTCCTGAAAATGGTTTATTTAACTCCGGAAATATGGTCCCGCACTGCAGGGCTTTTTCCAGGTCGTAGGTCTGATCCCAGTACTGCCAGGGCACATAGGCGATGGCCAGCGCAAGACCGCGCAGAGGATCCCGCATACAGGAGCAGCGCATGGAATTCTGGTTTCGATAATCCGCCATGAAGTGATTCCTTTCCATAAAACTATTCCTGATATCTTATGAAAAAAAGAAAAATCTGTGAAATTTCTAATTTCATTTACAAACGATAGAAAATATGGTTATAATAGTCAGGAGCAAACTGTAGAAATTGCAGACTTTATTGATAAAAACCAGATCAAACTAGGAAAAGAGGAACGTCACCAATGAAAAAAGAACCGTTTGTAACACTGGAGCAGTTACAGGAGATTACAAAAACCTATCCGACCCCGTTTCATCTCTATGACGAGAAGGGGATCCGTGAGAATGCAAAGGCTTTAAAGGAAGCATTTTCCTGGAATAAGGGCTATAAAGAATATTTCGCGGTAAAGGCTACGCCGAATCCGTTTCTGATTAACATTTTACGGGAGTACGGCTGCGGCTGCGACTGTTCATCCATGACAGAGCTGATGTTGTCCCATGAGATTGGCGTCAAGGGCGATGATATCATGTTCTCTTCCAATGACACTCCGGCTGAGGAGTTCGCTTACGCGGCAAAAATCGGCGCCATCATTAACCTGGATGACTATACCCACATTGATTTCCTGGAGAAGACTCTGGGCTATATCCCGGAGACCATCAGCTGCCGGTTCAATCCGGGCGGAATCTTCCAGATCAGCAACGACATTATGGACAATCCCGGCGACGCCAAGTACGGCATGACAGAGGAGCAGTTATTCGATGCTTACCGGGTACTGCAGCAGAAGGGCGCGAAGCATTTCGGTATCCATGCGTTCCTGGCGAGCAACACCGTTACCAATGACTACTATCCGATGCTGGCCAAGGTGCTCTTTGAGCTGGCAGTCCGCCTGAAGAAGGAGACCGGCGCGGACATCCGCTTCATCAACCTGTCCGGCGGCGTGGGTATTCCCTACCGTCCCGATCAGGAGCCCAACGACATCCGCGTTATCGGCGAGGGCGTCCGCAAGGTATATGAAGAGGTCATGGTTCCCGCGGGCATGGGCGACGTGGCGATCTACACAGAGCTTGGCCGTTTCATGATGGGGCCCTACGGCTGCCTGGTGACAAAAGCCATCCACGAGAAGCACACTTATAAAGAGTACATTGGCGTAGACGCCTGCGCGGTAAATCTGATGCGCCCGGCCATGTACGGCGCTTACCATCACATTACCGTGATGGGCAAGGAAAATGAGCCCTGCGACCATATCTACGATGTGACTGGTTCCCTTTGTGAGAACAACGATAAGTTTGCCATCGACCGTCCGCTTCCGAAGATTGATATGGGCGATTATCTGGTTATCCATGATACCGGAGCGCACGGCTTCGCCATGGGCTACAATTACAACGGCAAGCTGAAATCCGCCGAGATTCTCTTAAAAGAGGATGGAAGCGCCCAGCTTATCCGCCGCGCGGAGACGCCGAAGGATTATTTCGCCACCTTCGACTGCTTCGACATCATCAAAAATCTGGTATAAATACAAAGCTTTTAAGGACAGGCCTTTCAAAAGGGCCTGTCCTTTTTGCTCTACAGGAAACACCGTGTTACGTTAAAAATAACGGACAGATAGCTGGGATTGTGTATTGGGTTTTGACTGAAAATCTGTAATAATATATAGTTAGCATAGAATAACCTGCTGAAAATGAAGCTGCAGATGGAGAATACGATGGAGATAAAGACAGGAAAATGGAAGCGCTCACCCTACCGGCTGCTTCGCTATGGAGCGCTGGTGCTGGGCGCGATTCTGTTAATGTGCGTCTACAAACATATTTATACGGAATACAAGGACAGAGATGTCCAGATCCTGGCTTCTTGCGTGGAGGCTGGACGGGAATTGAAGCCGGATGTGTTCCACATCGGCAATCGGGATGTAAAAAGCTGCGTCTGGTATGCGGGAAGCGAAGAGCGGCTGCGGGAGAAAAAGCTGTGCGGTTATACGCCGACGGCGGAGGATGTGGAGCAGTTTATCCGGGTGGAGGTGACGCTGAAGGATGGCAGCGTCTATGAGGATTCCAGGTATTTCAGTGTGCTTCCTGTTCTGTCCCTGAATAGTGATACGGCTTATGAAGAGGTGGAAAAGGAGACAGACACAGCGGTGGAAGTGAGTCTGGAAGGCCCGGGTTATTCCCCGGAAGAGCTTTACCAGGGAACCGGAACCATTCACCTGCGGGGAAACAGTACGGCAGAGCTGCCGAAGAGACCCTTCAAGCTTCATCTGGATGAAAAAAGCGGACTGTTGGGAATGGGAGAAAAGCGCCACTGGGTACTTTTGGCCAATGCCATTGATTCCACGCTGCTGCGGGATCAGCTGGCCTATGGCCTGTCTGCCGATCTGGGAGCGGAGTACTTCATGGATTCCCGGCAGGTGACCCTGATTTACAATGGGGAATATTATGGAGTCTATCAGCTCTGTGAACAGATTCGTGTGGGGAAGAATCGGATCGATATCTATAACTGGAGAGAACTGGCGGAACAGATCGCAAAGGGAATCGCAAAGGATCTGAATATTGCGGGGCAGGACGCGGCGGCTTATCGGGAGGGATTCCGAAATGTCCTGCAGGAGGAGCTGGAGCGGGATATGTCCTGGATTGATACGGGCGTGTTTGAGTCAGCCGGTCTGGCGGACTGGAACGCGGCGAACGGCACGGATTATCCCACCCGATTTACCGTCACAGACTATCTGGACGGAGAAAAAATTCCTGAGCCCACAGGCGGCGTGCTTCTGGAGCTGGATTCCAGAAACCGCCACAGTACGCTTACGACGGCCTACCATGAGCCTATTGGATTTGCAGATCCGGAGAATGGGGAGACCAGTAAAACC
>USDU01000033.1 GCA_900553635.1 uncultured Lachnospiraceae bacterium
GGAAGCGGCATGGGAGGAATTGTATATCCGGTCCTGATGGGAGGTTTATCGGAAAGATACAGTCTTTCAATAGCTTTTGTCAGTCTGGGAGCTACGGCTTTTTTGGAGCTTATGCTCTGTTTCTGGAGAAAGAGCGGTAAAAGAACGGAAGCAGGATTGTGTGGGAAATAAGCCTGTGATATAATAATTGATAAAAGTATTGACTGCAAGGAGTAGGAAAATGGCGGATGGTAAGCTGAAAATAGATATTAGAAGAAATAAGATTCTGGAGAGACTTCGGGAAGAGGGATCCATTCGTGTATCTGAACTGAGCAGGGAACTGGGAGTGACGCCTGTCACCTTGAGAACGGATCTGGATAGCCTGGAACAGGATGGATATCTGGAACGCATACAGGGGGGCGCTGTTTTGAAAGAACGAATCCTGGAAAAGTCTGAATTGAATTTCAGGGATGCGGAGGCAAAACTGGCAATCGGACGGGAAGCTGTGAGGTATATCCCGGATGGAAGTACACTGTTTATTAATTCAGGAACCACAACCAGATGTCTGGCAATGGCATTGAAACAACGACAAAATATCAACGTGGTAACAAATTCCATAGCAGTCACAGAGGAGTTGAGGGATGTATCATCTATCCATGTAATCCTGCTGGGGGGCGAAATAAATGGGCAGAATGCGTTTACCTTCGGAGAAGACGCGAAAGCGCAGCTGCTTCGTTATCAGGCAGATTGGGCGATTCTGTCTGTGGATGGAATCAGTAAAGATGCGGGAGTTACAACATTTTATGCAGATGAAGCTGTGATAGATCGTATGATGATGGAGAGGGCCAGGAAAACCATGATTGTAGCGGATCACACGAAGATAGGACGCATTGGCTTTACCTGCATCCGGGAAATTAATGGAGAGATGGAACTGGTTACGGATGAACACGACGAAAAAGAGAAGCTGCAGGAACTGAAAAATCAGGGAGTGCATGTGATACTGGTATAAAATACAGGAAGGAAAACTGCCATATCTACGCAGGACGTAGGTGTGGCGTTTTTTTGTGAAACAAGGAGATTTTAACGAAATTTTTTTGCTTTACAGAGACTATTTACAAATAAATACAAAAATAAAAGTAATATAGAAAAAACGCTCAGAAAAACAGAAAAACAGAAAATATTTAAATACAAAAATGGAGTAATAATTATATTGACAAAGAAGCAGAAGTGAAATATAATACAAATAAATACAAAAACGTAATTATACAACAAAGGAAAGAGGTGAAAAAATGAATGCAGGACTCTATGCAGGATTTGCAAGAATAGATGTGACTCCCATGTTGGGAATTGATTTGGAAGGTTACTATGTTAAGCGTACGGCGAAAGGAATTTTAGATAAACTGGAAATTAATGCGCTGGCAATATCAGATGGAACAGAAAAAGCAATTTTAATAAGCACAGATCAGTGCATGCTTGAAACAGATGTAGCGGAAGTGTTCCGGCAGAAAATTTCAGAAGCAACGGGAATCAAAGAAAGCGCAATATATATTCACGCTACACATACGCATACGGCTCCACTGTTAAAGGCCTCATCGGATCATAAGCTGGAGAGAGATTATTTTACGCAGATGTGCTATAAAATGACAGACGCAGCAGTGTTGGCGATACAGGATATGAAACCTGCCAGAATGGGATGGGGAATTGGTACGGCACCCCATATAGCATTTGTTCGTCGGTTCCGTATGAAGGACGGAAGTATCAGTACCAATCCGGGCGTGAATAATCCGGATATTGTGGAACCCGTAGGAGATGTGGACGAAAGAGTCAGCGTACTGCGTTTTGACAGAAGTGAGGGAAAAACGATTCTGCTCATTCACTTCGCGAATCATCCGGATGTGGTCGGAGGAGAGAAAATTTCTGCAGACTGGCCGGGATTGCTGCGAAAAGACGTGGAGACAATTTTGCCTGAGACAGAATGTATCTTTTTTAATGGAGCGCAGGGGGACGTAAATCATGTAAATGTACATCCCAAAGGCGGAGATTTCAACGATATGTTTCTGGATTTTGATGGAGTGTCAAGAGGGTATGGACATGCCAGATATATGGCGAGAGTTGTAACCGGGGCTGTTTTACAGGTGTATGACAAGGTTCAGTATACACAGGAGGTCAAAGTCCATACAGCGCAGCGTGATATTCTGGTTCCATCTAATATGCCGACCCCGGAGGAGGCTGCAGAGGCAAAGAAAATAGAAAAGCTTCATCGGGAAGGGAAAGATGCAGAACTTCCGTATCAGGGGATGATGCTGACTACAGTAGTAGCGGAAGCAGAGCGAATGGTGAAGCTGGAGCATGGACCGGCAGAGTTTCAGATGAAGCTGAGCGCTCTTTCTATTGGAAATATTGCATTGATAGGAATTCCGGGAGAACCGTTTATGGAGATAGGGAGACAGTTGAAGAAGGCTCCGAAGTGGGAACTGGTATTACCTACCTGTATCACCAATGGCTATGAAGGGTACTTCCCTATGAGAAATGCTTATGAAGAAGGAGGCTATGAAGCAAGAAGCTCCAGATTCAAAACCGGAGTGGCGGAACTTATAGTAGAGGAAGGGTTAGAACTCCTGAAAGAGGTACGGTTATGAAAGCGATTCGAAATGCAACGCTGGTAATGAGGGATCATCTAATTCCGGATGGAGTGATTCTGATAGAAGATGGAAAAATTATTTCCTTCGGAGAAAGAAAACATATGACGATACCGGAGGAATGTGAGGAAGTGGTGGATGCAAAAGGGAATTTTGTGGGTCCCGGATTTATAGATATTCACACACATTCTGACGGAGAGGTATTTTTCCAGGACGATCCGGTACGGGCGTCCCAACATCACCTGAAACACGGTACTACAACTGTCCTTCCTGCCCTGTATTACAGCATGACGGCAGAGGAGTATGTAAGGGTGATTCGGATTCTGCGAAAAGCTATGGAGAATCCGGATTGTGCCAATATAGCAGGACTTTATATGGAAGGGCCTTACTTAAACCCGAAATTTGGTTGTGACAGAGAATCAAACCCATGGAAAGAGCCTGTGGCGCAGAAAAATTATATGCCGATCATCGAAGAAGCGTGGGATTTGGCAAAGGTGTGGGCACTGGCTCCGGAGAGAGAGCACATTCTGGATTTTGTTCAGGATGTAAGAAAGAAAAATCCGGCAGCGGTATTTTCCGTTGCACACAGTGAAGCGACGCCTCAGCAGGTAGAAGCACTGATGCCGTATGGCTTAAAGATTGGTACACATCATACCAATGCAACAGGTACGTTGGATAAATATCCGGAATGCCGTGGAGTGTGCGTGGATGAAGCGGTAAATTATAATCCTGAAATATATGCAGAATTGATTTGTGACAGCAGGGGAATTCATGTGGATCCCTATATGCTTCGCCTGGTGCGGAAAATAAAGGGAGATGACAGAATAATTCTAATATCTGACGCTTATGCCTGTGACGGACCGATACCGCCGGGATATGAGGATGTGTTTGATATCAATTTTGATCATACGGGGGAGATTGCAGGCTCTAAAATGACTTTGGATATTGCCTGCAGAAATATGATGAAGCATACAGGCGCTTCGGTTGTAGATGTGTTCCGATTTGCATCCTATAATCCGGCCTGTGCAGTTGGATTCTACGATCGTGGAGAGATAGCGGCAGGAAAAAGAGCTGATCTTGTGATTGTAGACCATAATATAACAATAAAAGATGTGATTTTGAAAGGAGAACTGCAGAAATGAAAGACATTATTTTTGACCCGCCAACAAAATTTGATTTTAAATGTGGTGATTATGTACCATTCCGGGATCGGGAAGTGTGTGAACGTGTACGGAAGATAAGTGGAACCGATCTGGAAAAGAGAGAAGACTGGTGGCATCCGGAGTTCCAGGTAAAGGTAATGATGAACCCGCATCCGGTATTGATTGCAACACTGTTTTCAAGATTGAAGGCAGCTTCTGAGGCGGGCAGACCATTTTCCATGATTCTGGGAAATCCGGAACCGGATACATATATTCCGTTGGCTCAGCTGATTAATTATTTTCAGGTAGACTGTAGTAAGGTTTATATCTTCGCTGAGGATGAATGGGCGGATGATGCAGGAAATATTGCGCCGGAAACTTATGAAGCCGGTTTTGTACATTCCATGCTGAAGTATTTTGTATACCAGATTGACCCGAAGCTTCGAATGCCGCTCAGCAATGTATACTATCCGACAAACAAAAATATTAATGATTATTCCAAGATTATCAATGATGTAACAGAGGGCGGAGCTGATATTATTTCCACTTCTCCGGGATGGACAGGCCATGTAGCGTTCGTGGATCCGATTCAGGAGTTCGTGCGTGATGATATTGAGGAATGGCTGAACTGTGAAGCACGTATTGTAACGCTGCATCCCCTGACCGTAGCGCAAAATTCACTGCATGGCGTATTTGGACAGTCTGGTTATGTACAGAATGTACCGCCCAGGGCAGCAACAATTGGCCCGATTGATGTACGGCGCGCAAAAGAGCGTATTGAAGTTCACAGCCTGCTTACAAACAACACATTTTCATCTTGGCAGAGAATGACTTCGCGTCTTGTTACTCATGGTCCGGTGACACCTTATGTACCGAGTTCCATGCTCCAGACGATGAAAACGCAGGTTTATATTGCAGAAGAGCTTGCAGCTCCGTTCGAGTGCTGGGAGAAGGTAGGCTATTAGAAAATGGAAAAGCAGGAAAGAGAATCTGATTCTCTTTCCTGCGTGAAAGGACGGAGAAGGTATGAAAGAGAAGATAGCAACAAAAACAGGGGTTAGTGCTGTAAAGCGCTTTGCAAAGGATTACATGTCTGTAGTCGGAATTGCAATATTATGTATTATTTTTGGCGCGTTGTCACAGATGAAATTCGGGGCTCAGTATTTTCTGACTTGGTCAAACTGGAAGAATATTCTTTTACAGAGTTCCACGGTTGCAATTGTAGCATTAGGACAGTCCATTATTCTTCTGACGGGAAATTTTGATTTGTCTCTGGGTAGAGTAGTCTGTCTGACCAGTGCATTGGGAGCAATTTTAATGAAGAGTTATGGGCTTCCGGCTGGGCTTGTTGTTATCATTATGCTCTTGGTTGGAATTCTGTGTGGAGCTATCAATGGTTTCATGACAGCTTATGTAGGAATTCCTGCTTTCATTGCTACACTGGGTACACAGTATGTATGTTATGGTACGGCAAAATATCTGACCAACGCAACACCAATTTCGGGAATGCCAAAATCTATAGGGTGGCTGGGAAGAGGCTATATCTTAAAAATTATTCCCTGTTGCGTTGTCATTATGGTGGTCTTATATATAGTAGCCCAGTTTATTACGACAAAAACGAAGGCAGGACGTAATCTGTATGCAGTCGGAGGCGGAAGAGAAGCGGCGTTTTTCTCAGGTATTCAGGTAAAACGTGTATATTTTGGAACCTTTGTCCTGGCTGGTCTCCTTGCAGCCTTTGGTGGTCTGGTATTGATGTCCCGTCTGGATTCTGTTGCAACAACGAATGGCCAGAACTATGAGTTTGATGCGGTAATTGGTTCCATTATCGGAGGTATTTCACTGGCGGGCGGTCGTGGAAGAGTGATTGGCACCATGTTTGGATGTATCTTCCTGATTACGCTGTTCAACGGTTTCTCTCAAATGGGTGTCGATCCGTTTATTCAGGATATTTTGAAAGGCTGCGTGCTGGTAATTGCAATTACGCTGGATACCCTGAATAACAGGAAAAAGAACTGACCTGTCCTGAAATCGGGAGACACGGTGCAAGAAAGGATGGGCAGCAAAAATGAAAGATGAATATATTCTGAACATTAAGGGGATTACAAAAGAATTTCCGGGTGTGAAGGCTTTGGATAATGTATCCATTCAGGTGAAGAGGGGAACAATCCATGGCCTGGTCGGAGAAAATGGAGCGGGAAAATCTACGCTGATTAAAGTGCTGGCAGGGATCTATCAGCCGAATGCGGGAGAACTTGTACTGGATGGGGAAGTGGTACATTTTCATGCCCCGGTCGATGCAAAAATAGCGGGAATCAGCGTGGTACATCAGGAAATCAAACTGGCAGAGACGCTTACAGTTGCAGAGAACATGTTTCTGGGCAGCCCCATTATGAAGGGCAGACTGGTAGACTGGAAAAGCATGAGGGCGCGGGCAAGAGAAATCGTAGAAGAGCTTGGTATGGATATCGATGTAAATGAAGTGGTAGCAAATCTGAGTGTGGCAAAAAAGCAGATTGTCGAGATTATGCATGCCATCAATGCACATTCCAAGATTCTGATTATGGATGAGCCTTCCGCCGTTTTAACAGATCGAGAGCTGGCGGTTATGTTCCGGATTGTAAAACAGCTGAGAGAAAAGGGAATTACCATTATCTACATCTCCCATCGTCTGGAAGAGGTATTTGATCTTTGTGATAATGTCAGTGTACTTCGTGACGGACAGCATATAAAGAGCATGCCGACCAAGGAACTGAGCAGGCAGGATTTGATCAATATGATGGTTGGGCGTGAGATGGGACAGGAGTACCCGAAAGAGCCGGGAACCATTGGAGAAGTGATTCTGGAAACACGAAATCTGAACGCGGGTATCCTGAAGGACATTAGTTTTTCCGTACGTGCCGGAGAAGTGTTTGGTATCTCAGGTCTGGTAGGATCCGGACGTACAGAACTGGCCAGGGCAATCCTGGGTATCGACCCGATTGAATCCGGCGAAGTCTATGTACATGGAAAACAGACGCATTATCGTAAGTTTGCTGATGCGATCAGGGACGGCCTGGGCTTGATTCCGGAGGATCGGAAGCTGCAGGGCCTGGTACAGATCATGACTGTGAAAAAGAATACGACGCTGGTAAACCTGAAAAGAGTGATACGGGGCGGCGTTATTAAAGAAGAGTTAGAAGATTCCTACAGCAAAGAATATGTAAAAAAGCTTCGGGTAGCGACTCCGAATGTGGAGACAGAGGTTCAGTATCTGTCCGGTGGAAATCAGCAGAAAGTTGTTATTGCAAAATGGCTGTTTCAGGAATCAGAAATTCTGTTTTTGGATGAGCCGACCCGTGGAATCGATGTGGGCGCAAAGGCAGAGATTTATCGCCTGATTAATCAACTGGTAAAGGATAAAAAGACGGTTATTATGATTTCTTCAGAGATGCCGGAGCTTTTGGGAATGTGTGATCGTGTTATGGTTATGCACGAAGGAAGACAGAAAGGTGAACTCAGTGCGGCGGAAGCGACCCAGGAAAAGATTATGGCGATGTGTACGTAAAGAATTTAAAGCGGAGGCTTTAAAATATGAAATCTCAGGAGGTATGAGTATGAAAAAGGGTTTAGCGTTACTGATGACATTGGCAATGGTAACATCTCTTGCGGCGTGTGGTTCCAAACAGGAGACACCGGATGCGGCAGCGCCGTCTTCCACAAGTGCCACAGAGGAAACAACAAGCCAGGCGGCGCCTTCTACGGATGGCATACCGGCATCTGTTACATTGTCAGACAGCACAATTTTGCAGGGAAAGAAGATCGGCTGTGCTATCTGCTACAAGGGTGATGAGTGGTGTGCAGCAGTTGCGGGTGCGTTGGAGAAGTTGGGTTCCTATTATGGCTGCGAAATTGTGGTAGAGGACGGAGACTTAAATGATGAGACCATGACAAAGCAGATTGAGAACATGATTGCAAATAATTGTGATATGTTATTTATCGATCCGACCACACCGGAAGGAACAACGCAGGCTCTGAATAAGGCATATGATGCAAGAATTCCGATCCTGATTTATGACGGATACTGGACAAGTGGAGCAGAAGAAGGCAAGATCATTACAAGCGTTACCTGGGATCAGATTGAGACAGGCCGTATTGTGGGTGAGTATTTTGTAAATTATGTAAAAGAAAACCTGGATGGAAAGTGCCGTCTTGTGGAACTGACCAATGCAGTATCTGAGCAGTGCCAGTCACGTTTTATCGGACTCCACGAAGTTATTGATAAGGCTAATGCAGATGGATGCGAGATTACAATTGTAGGTCATCATGATTCCCAGGGTAATCGAGAGACTGCATACAATGCAATTTCTTCTATGGTAGAGCCTTATGACTTTATCATTTCTGACGTAGATAATGGCGCGATGGGTGCATACTCTGCACTTCAGGCAGCGGGTAATACAGATGTAAAAGTTATTTCCATGGGAGCTTATGGCGCAGAGCCGTTCAATAAACTGCATGACGGAGATCCGAATTATCTGGCATGTCTGAATGTAGATGCGTGGATTCTGTCTCAGTTCGTATACGAAGGCGCGATTAGCTATTTTGAAGGACAGGAGCTTCCAGAAAAAACAAACATCGAATTGTTTATGGTTGACAGTTCCAATGTAGAAGATTTCTGGAGCTTTTAAATAAGAGAATTTAAGGCCCGGGCATCAGAGTGGAATACAGAAAATGGAGAGCGGAGAAAGCCGTTCTCCATTTTTAAAATTAGCAGGGAGGAACTTCATGGACAGAAGACTTTTTATCGGGGTTGATTTGGGAAGTACAAACATGAAAGCGGGAGTATATGATGCAGAAAACTTTCAATGTCTGGCAAGTGCGGCGGCACCAGTCCCCTATGATCGAAGATTTGGTGTGGAAATTGATTTAGAACAGCTGGAAAACCTGCTTTTGGAAATGCTCCGGGAGATAGCAGCCGCAGAAAATGTAGAGGGCAGTCAGATAGAAGAAATCGGTCTGACTGGCCAGGCAGAGACACTGGTGATTTTAGATAAAGAGGGGAAGCCCCTGATGAATGCTATTTCCTGGATGGACGAGCGTTCAAAGGAAGAATGTGCAGAACTGGAGCGGAAATTTACAGCTGAAATATGTGAACAGGTAACGGGGCAGCAGGCAATTATTCCCACATGGCCTGCAACCAAAATCTTATGGCTTCGAAAAAAACGCCCGGATATTTTTGAAAAAGCGGCGTATTATATGCTCTTAAAAGATTATATTGTGTATCGCCTTACAGGGAAGATGCTGGCGGACTGTTCCATAGCTACGTTTTCCTTTTATTTTGATATCTATAAGAAATGTTACTGGAAAGAAATGCTGGAAGCGATAGGGATCAGGGAGGAACAATTGCCGCAGCTGACAGAACCCTGTACAGAAGCAGGGTGGATGGCAAAGGAAATCGCGGAAATGATTGGAGTTCCGGAATCGGTAAAGGTAAATGTGGGAACCCTGGATCATTTTGCCGGTATGATTGGAACCGGGAATACAGAACCGGGTATTGTAAGTCTTTCTACGGGAACAGTGATGGCGCTGGCAACTCTGGCTCGTAAACCCAGACGGGGAGAAACATATGGCATAGCTATGCATTATGGTTTTCAGGCGGATACCTATGTGATGCTTCCGGTGGCGGAAAGCGGAGGCGTAAGTCTGGAGTGGTTTCGGAAAACCTGTATGCCAGATATGGATTATGAAAACCTGAACAGAAAGCTGGAGACCAGAACCTCTGACAGTGGAATTATATTTTTACCATATCTTGTAGGAACGAATGCGCCTGAGTTTGATGTACAGGCAAAGGGAATTTTTTATGGATTGAGGGCAGAACATGATGCAGTTGATATGGCAAAGGCAGTCATGGAAGGCGTAGGTTTTGTGTTGAAAAAAAACTGCGAAGGTATTGAAAAGGCAGGAATGCCAATACATCATATTTACGCCACAGGAGGAGGGACGCGCAGCCAGATATGGTGTCAGATACAGGCAGATATTACGGGGATTCCCATTGTGGTTCTTAAAGAGAAAGAAATTGGGTGTCTCGGAGCAGCGGTGCTGGCGGCGGTGGCAGCGGGAGCCTGTGTCTCCTATAAAGAGGCCGCGAAACAGGTACATAAAGAGAGCATATGCTATATGCCGAAGAAAAGTGCAGCAATAGAAGAAAAATATCGGAAATTTGGTATCTTATATCAGACAATGCTGGAAATAGAAAAGTAGAAGTGTTTCTAGTGGGGAAGTCTCTGCCTTCGTGACAGCCTTCCCCATTAAATTCTTCACTTGACTTATTTTCCAAAATCTGGTATTCTGCGTATATCAGAGATTCTTACTGATTCAGAGAGGAACATCTCCTCATAATTCCACGAAGAAGAAAACATGCAGACGAAAAGGCAGGAAGGGCAGGTAGTCCGATGTAGATCAGAGGATTGTTGGATAGCGGCTTTTTACAAAGGAGGATGATACGGAACAGAAAGAAAGGATAGATTTTGAATGAAAAGGAGAGAGTGGTCCGGAAAGAGACTGCTGACTTTGATTCTGGCATTGGCGCTTGCAATGTCTTCTTTTAATGTTCCGGTCAGAGCTTCCGAAGCACAGACAGAAACGGTATGGGAAGAGAAAAAGGAAGAGCAGACGGAACCCGTGGAGCAGGAAGAACCGGAAAAAGAAGAACCAACAGAACCTGCGAATCCGGAAGAACCGGAAAAGGAACTTCGAAAGCTTACGATTCACTGTGAGGATCCGGAGGGTCAGCCCTCCCAGACCTTATCCGCATCAGCGGATCCGGAAGAAGTGTATGAGGGGACTGAGGTAAAAATTACGGTAAGCAACAGCGGTTCCAATATCTGGGCAGCAGAGGTTACTGCGGAAGGGCGGGAGCTGGAAGTCCGGGAAGGGGAAGATAGTCTGGTTTTTGAAATGCCGGCTGTGGATGTGGACGTCCGGATTTATGAGCTGAAAAGTCAGAATCGGGAGGAACTTTCCGGAGAGGACAGCAGCATTCCGGGAGATTTCCAGGGAAATAAGGCGCTGACAAAGAAAGAAAATGAGCCGGATATGGAGCTGGGAAAATATTCCAGATAGACCGATATTGAGGATGGTTATGCAGAGCTTACCATTACGGAAAAAGATACCTCGGATTATTCTAATCTTCCCGCCGATTATATCATTATTCTGGATCGGACGCGGACCATGTCCCTCAGCGATATCGATCATGAGGATAGCGCGGGAAGCCATAATTATATGGGGTATCATTCGCCCTGTATCAATCCGGCACATGATTATTATAAAGGTGGAATCTACCTTCATATGCTGGACTACGATACCGGATTTGACTACAGGCATGATGTGTGGATCGATGATTTGAGAAATATGGAGTTCTGGAACCGTCATTATGATCAGAATGGGGCAAAAATTATGCCGACGGCAGAAAATGGCTGTTATGATCGTCTCTCTATGGCGAAACAGGGAATCGGGGAGCTGGTCGATATGATTGAAGCGCAAAATGCGCAGGTATCCGGCGGCGCGCTGCGATCCCGTGTGGCTTTCTGGAGCTTTGCAGATGAATACCGGAGAATCACCGGAGATAAGCGGGATCAGGGATTGTATAATTATACGCTGCTGACTGAAAATTATGATCAGGTCAGGCAGGCGGTCAATGCGGTTAAAACCTATTCGGGGACCTATTACCTGGCTTCATTGAAGGAAGCCTATGATATCATTACTACCCGGAACGCCACAGATAGCCGGAGAAAAAATGTGTATACCAAAGTGATTTTTATCTCCGATGGAGAGTGTGAGACCGATCTGGCCAAAGTGAAAGCCACCGCGGCCCAGATCAGGAGCCTGCCTAACACGGAGCTGTTTACTTTGGCTATCGGTATGACGGCAGAGTCCGGCGGGGCAAGGCTGTTGAGGGAAATTGCGGGAAGCGCGGATCATACGGCCAATTTCTGGCAGACCCTTTCCTTTGACGGGGGAAACGGATCTGCTTTTGCGAAAACACTTTTGAATATTGAGAAGAAGGCTTCGGAGGTAAAAGCGGCACGGAAGACATTGACGGATCAGATTGAGACAAAATACTGGGAGCCGGTGGAAGTGCTGAGCGCAGCCGGCGGACAGGCCACTCTGGATAAAAACAGCGGGAAGCTGATCTGGAACGTGCCGGATGGAGCCGGAAAAACCTATCGCTGTACGGTAAAACTGCGGCTTAAGGACGCCTATCGTTATGCGCTGTCCGAAGCGCTTTATCCGACGAACAGGGATCAGAGCCGTACCGATCCGGATAAAGCGGGAGCGATTCTGCAGTATAAAGGGCTGTTGCAGTAGAATAGTTACAGTTTTCCATATCCCATGTTCGCCCGTTTCTCGTTACAGCAGTATGCCTGGATCAGACGAAGGTCTGCTCCATTCATACAGCTGTCTCGAAAAGGCGGACATCTGGATATAGAAAAAACTGTTTATACTCTCTGTAACAGCCCTGTTTTATTACATAAAAAATATTATCGCATTTATGAGTGGAATATCCGGCTCACATACAGATAGAAGTCCGGATTCTTTAGCAACACATCATTGGTCTCATTCGAGAAAATCGTAAGAACTCCTCTCCCAATCGTCACCAGTATCGCGCACAGCACTATTACGTACAGAATCCGCGCGGAACGCGTTCCGTCAAAATGAATCTGCTCCAGTATCAGGAACAGGGCCAGCACTGACAGAGCCAGGGTCAGGTCGCAGACATAGCGGATATGGATTCCGCCCAGCATAAAATCCAGATACCCCAGGGCCAGAGCCGCCAGCAGCACTAGCACGCCGGTCTGTTTTTTTAGAAGTTCTTTCCGGTCGGAGGAAGAAGACCGCGTGAATACTGCCGGAATCAACAGGAATATGCCCAGATTCAGCGGCATTTGCAGGAGCCCTGCGCTGTATTCCTGATAGAGATAGTTGCCGAAATCCACACATTTCTCCGTGGTGAAACGCAGGAAGGGGAAAAATTCTGTGTACACAAAGGATTCCGCAAAATAGTGATAGAGCATGGAACCAAAATGGTGCAGGCCTGGCGTCACGGAATTGTAGCGGATATCGCTTTCCGTCAGCTGGTAGGAGGTGCCAAATTCAAAAACCGATCCAAAACGGATAGCGTTATAATACATGATTCCGGCTGCTCCCATGAGAATCGGGATCAGAAAAGGCAGGGCGCTTTCCAAAAACCGCTGACGCGCGGAGAGGTTCTTATCCAGGAGAATCCGTAAGAACAGCGGCGCACCGAAGGCCATCGCCAGCAGTGCTGCGTTGGGCCGGGACAATACCAGCATTACTACGGAAAGTCCGCAGAGCGCAAAGAGCACGATCCGTTTCCAGGGCTTCCCTGCTTGATATCCATAGCAGGCGAAAGCTGTAAATGCGCCCAGCCAGCCAAAGGAGGCAATAAGCGGCAGATAGTAAAAACTGGAGGCCGAAGCCTGCATCAGCCACAGAAGGCTGCCGCCCATGACAGCCAATTCTCCTGAGAGAAAGAGCAACAGGTTGGCTTTTGGCGTAAAGAGCCGCATAAGCCCCTGAATGGCTGCAAAGATACACAGAATGGCAAAAACGGTGAGGCAGGCTCCTGCGAAAATGGTCGTGGGCAGCATGCCGGTCAGCCAGAATACCGGGTAATAGACCATAAAAAGCGGTGCCAGGCCGAAGTAGGAATAGTATTTTCCGTTATAATAGGCCCGATCCCAGTGATATTCCACGCCATTTTTATCCCGCTCACCCTTATCATAAGGATTGATAAGTTCATGTAAGGCCGGGTTGACGTCCAGGTCAAGCTCCAGCTGTCCCTTTTCAAAGGCGTCCAACTGCTGCATGTAAGCGTCCACTACCATCTCCGGTGAGCGAACTTCCTCCAGGGTCGGATAGGGGCGCAGAAGCTGGTGGGAAGCGTCGCTTCCATACAGAATTCCGGCAGAGATAAAGAGAGCAAGCAGCAGCACGCCCAGATTCAGGAGGCGGTGGCTGCGCTTTCCGGGCTGATAATCCTGCGCGTAGAGCCGGAAGCGTAAGGCCAGGAACAGCGCGGCCAGAAGTCCGGTCAGAAGGAATACACGAAGCCAGTGAATGGCGAGGGGCTGTCGGGCATTCAGGGTGACTGAGAGTAGAAAGACCGGTTCAGTCAGTTCATCGGTAAAGGTCAGGCGGAGCCGGTTCAGATCCCCATGGCTGTGGAGGCGTACAGTAAAGGTATTTTCCCGGCCGCCGGGATTGATGGTAAAGCTTCCGGCTCCGGTGGTCTTGGACGAAGTGGCCGCGTCGCAGATTCCCACATTTCCGGAAAGCACTTTGGCGGAACCGGCTGTGACCACTGTTACGCTGCGGACCGGCAGGGAAAGATTGTCGAAAGATACGGATGGATTGTCCGGCAGCAGGGCCAGAGCCTCACCGTTCCAGCCTGCTTCCGCCGAAAGATCCATGGCGGTCTCGGGATAATCCCCGAAGGACTGTATAAAATAAGAAAACTGAAAAACACCAATCTCCAGCGCTAGCGCCAGAAAAAGAGCCGCGCCCAGTGAGACAAGAACGGCGGCGGGCACGGAAAGCTGCCGAAATTTTGTGCTTATATGATTCATAAAAGGAAATCCTTTCTTCTGTAAAAACAGAGTACCAATGCTAATCTGATAATAGCAGAGCGCGCGTCATTTGACAAGCCAAACAGAATTCGTCCGGGCGCAGAAAAAATCTCCGATTTCCCGGGAACAATTGACAAACCCTCGAAAAAAAACTACAATAAAAATACCTATAAGCGGAGAAAAGAGGAGGCTTGTATATGGATAAATTCGTAATTGCAATCACCAGAACCTGCGGAAGCGGGGCGACCTCTATCGGAAAAATTCTTGCAAAGAATCTGGGCGTGGAGATTTATGACCGGAATATCCTGCGTCTGGCGTCAGACGACAGCGGCATCAGCGAGGAGTTGTTCGCCAGGGCGGATGAGGATCAGAAGCAGAGCCTTTTGTTTCGGGCGTCCCAGAAGGTATACAGCGGCGGACTGATCCCGCCGGAGAAGGAGGACTTCACCTCGAACAATAACCTGTTCAACTACCAGGCAAAGGTGCTCCGGGAGCTGGCAGACGAGTCCAATTACGTGGTTATCGGCCGCGCGGCGGATTATGTACTCCGCGATAAGCCGGGACTGGTTCGTGTATACATTTACGCGTCCCGGGAAAAATGCATCGAGAAAGAGATGAACCGTCAGAAGATCGACTGGAAGACTGCGGATAAGTTCATCAGCAAGACAGATAAGTACCGCCGCGATTATTATCGCTATTTCACCGGTCAGGAGTGGGAGAACATGCAGAACTATGATCTGTGCATCAATACCACGCAGATGACCTATGAGCGGGCGGCAAAGGCCATTCAGGACTTTGCGGAGAATATGCTTGCAGGAAAATAAAAGATACAGAGAGATGAGAGGGGTATCTCAAAGCGGTCTCCGTGCAGATGCGCGCGGGAGATGCTCTGGGACGCCCCTTTTTTGAGGAAAACAGAATGGCAGTAAAACGGGAATTTACCTACGCGTCCGCGGACGGGCGGACGAAGCTCCACGGGGTGGAATGGAGGCCGGAGACAGGCAGACCGAAAGCGATCCTTCAGATTTTCCACGGCATGGTGGAATATATCGAGCGCTACGGGGAGTTCGCGTCCTATCTGACGGAAAAGGGCTTCCTGGTGGTGGGCAACGACCATCTGGGCCACGGCGGCTCCATCGTGGAGAAAGACGACTGGGGATATTTCGCGGAGAAAAACGGCAACGGGATTCTGCTGCGGGATGTGAGAACCCTGCATAAAAAGACGGCGAAGCGGTATCCGGCTCTGCCCTATTACATCCTGGGTCACAGCATGGGATCCTTTCTGCTACGCCAGTATCTGTGCCGCTACGGCGACGAGCTGGACGGCGCGATTATCATGGGAACCGGTACCCAGCCCATGGCGGCCCTGCGGTTCGGCCAGAACCTCTGCCGGGCCGTGGCAAAGGTGAAGGGATGGCGCTACCGCTGGCCCTTTGTTGACAATCTGGCCTTCGGGG
>USDU01000034.1 GCA_900553635.1 uncultured Lachnospiraceae bacterium
GACCACCTCCGGGGCCGAGATCGCCGTTTCCCGCTTCGTCTCCCGGGAAAATGGGACCGGACGTCCGCAGAGCGCAAGACAGGTTCTGCGCGTGGGGCTTCTCCTGGCTCTGGGGCTTGCCATCCCCACCGCTTTCCTCCTGTATGAAAATGCTGCTTTTCTGGCACAACACCTTCTCCGGGAAACGCGCACCGGAAAGCTTCTGCGCATTATGGCGTTCACCATTCCCTTCGGTGCCTGCCATTCCTGCATTTGCGGCTATTATTACGGATTAAAGAAGCCCGCGGTTCCGGCGGCTGCCCAGCTTTTCGAGCAGCTGTCCCGCGTGGGGGCTGTCTTTCTCATTTACCGGGTGGCCTGTGAACAGGGCGCAGGTTTGTCTCCGCTAACCGCTGTCGTCGGGCTGGTCATCGGGGAGTTCGCGTCCATGCTGTTCTGTGTCTTCTGCGTCTCCGGGCAATCTGCCCCTCCCGGAAAATCTGCGGGCAGCCCCGGCGCGCCCTCCCCTTTTTCCCTGACACGGCAAATGCTGGCCATGGCGCTTCCGGTCACCGGCAACCGACTCTGCATGAATCTGCTGGCCAGCGCCGAATCCATTCTGCTGCCCCTTTGTCTCCAACAATACGGCCTGTCCACGAAGCAGGCGCTCAGCGTCTATGGAACCCTGTCCGGCATGGCCCTGTCCTTTATCCTGTTTCCCAGCGTCCTGACAGGCGCTCTGTCAGTCATGCTGCTGCCCTCTGTATCCGAATCCCAGGCTGCCGGGGACGACGCAAGCCTTTCCCGCACGGTCCGGAAAACCGTGTCCTTCTGCCTGCCGCTGGGAATCAGTTTTACCGTCCTATTTCTGCTCTTCGGACGCTTTCTCGGGAACTTTTTCTTCCGAAGCACCCTGGCCGGAGACTTCATCATCACCCTGGCCTGGATCTGCCCGTTTCTGTATCTGAACCACACCTTACACAGCATCTTAAATGGCCTTGGCCGCACCGGAACCGGCTTTTTCAATAATCTGGCGGGCATTCTGATTCGCATCCTTTTTGTCCTGTGCTTTGTACCGCGCTTCGGAATCGAGGGATATTTGTGGGGACTGCTGGCGGGGCAGCTGGTCGTATGCGGGATGAATCTGGCTTCTTTACAGGAATTCCTACATAATTAATGTAAAATTTGCGTGACTTTTGCGTTTTCTTGTATTATGATAGAAACAGTTCGGCGCGCAGCGGATAGCTCGCCCTGGCGAGCGGGTCTGCGGCCTGCGCTCCGAACGTCCGTCATCAATATACACAAACGAGGAGTTATGAAAAATGGCATTCGATTTCAAGCAAAAGCTGCCCA
The DNA here is from genome assembly GCA_900553635.1 of uncultured Lachnospiraceae bacterium. The sequence continues at coordinate 1,333 of USDU01000034.1, forward strand.
CCCCCCAGGAAATCCGTGAAATGTATCCGGTTCCCGACCATGTGGCACAGATAAAAAAAGAGAGAGACGAAGAAATCCGTAAAATTTTCACCGGCGAATCCGACCGCTTTATCGCCATCATCGGACCCTGTTCCGCAGATAATGAAGAGGCTGTCTGCGACTATGTGCGCCGTCTGGTTCAGGTACAGGAGAAGATTAAGGACAAGGTCCTGATTATCCCCCGTATCTACACGAACAAGCCCCGTACCACCGGCGACGGTTACAAGGGCATCATGCATCAGCCGGATCCGGAGAAGAAGCCGGACCCGCTGGCTGGCATCATCGCCCTGCGACACATGCACATCCGCGCCATCGAAGAGACCGGCATGACCGCAGCCGATGAGATGCTGTACCCGGAAAATCTGCCCTATGTACAGGATTTCCTGTCCTATATCGCCATCGGAGCCCGCTCCGTGGAAAACCAACAGCACCGTCTGGTATCAAGCGGCATCGACATTCCCGTGGGCATGAAGAACCCCACCAGCGGCGACTTTTCCGTTATGCTGAACTCCGTTCACGCGGCACAGAACGGCCACTCCTTCATTTACCATGGCTGGGACGTCCAGACCAGCGGAAATGACCTGGCACACGTGGTTCTTCGCGGTGCTGTCAATGAGCGCGGCGTGTCCCTGCCCAACTATCACTATGAGAATCTGCGGAACCTCTGCAATCTCTACGCCCAGAGAGAGCTGAAGAATCCGGCCTGCATCGTAGACGCGAACCACAACAACTCCAACAAGCAGTTCAAGGAGCAGATCCGTATCGTCAAAGAAGTTCTGCACAGCCGTTCCTGCGCCGACGACATCCGCAAGCTGGTCAAGGGCGTGATGATCGAGAGCTATATCGAGGAAGGCAATCAGGGCATTCACGACCATGTCTATGGCAAGTCCATTACCGACGCCTGCCTGGGCTGGGAAGATTCCGAGCGGCTGCTGTATGAGATCGCGGAGCGCTGCTAATTCAAAAACAGCTTATATACCAAGGGAGAGCGTTCAACCGTCTCCCTTTTTTCTATTCTTTCTATTTTACTCTATAGGAATCATAGTTTTCGCACTTTAACGTAACACGGTGTTTCTTATAGAGTAAAAAAAGAGATTCCCGTGTATTATTATCAGGAATCTCTCGTCACTTTATTCTATCTGTTACCCTCTCGGATGCGCCTTCGCATATATCTCCCGGGTTCTCGCCGCGTACATCATGGTCGTGGAGATATCCGAATGTCCCAGCATCTCCTGCACCACATGCAGATCCGCGCCGTTTTCCACCAGATGGGCCGCAAAGGAATGACGCAGGGTGTGGGGCGTAATCTCCATCTCAATACCCGCCTGCTTCACATACTGCTTCAGAAGCTTCCAGAAGCCCTGACGGCTCATGCCCTCGCCGGAGCAGTTGGGGAACAGCATCTCACATTTCTTATCGCCTATGAGCTGACCGCGCGCCTCCTTCAGATAATGCTCCAGTGCTTTCTTCGCCTTCGGACCGAAGGGAATAATCCGCTCCTTATTCCGGTCGCGGCACACGATATAATCCAGCTTCCAGTTCACATCGTCCATCTTCAGAGAAATCAGCTCGGTTACCCGGATACCGGTGGCGTATAGAAGCTCCAGCATGGCTGTATCCCGCAGACCCTTGCTTGTTCGGTCGCCCGGCTGCCGCAGCAGGCGCTCCATCTCCTCCACAGACATGATCTCAGGCAGTTTTTTTTCTACTTTGGGGGCTTTCAGCTTCTCTGCCGGATCGGAACTGATGCTGCCTTCTTTCCAAAGATACAGATAAAAACCCTTCATGGACGCGATATTTCTCGATACCGTCGCTGCTGACATTCCATTTTTTTCCAAGTCCAGAATATAGGAATTCAAGGCTGTCTCTGTAACCTCTTTCGCATCCTCTACCTTCTGCTTCTGGAGAAAATGCATCATTTTCATCAGATCTCTCTGATAAGAAAGCTCCGTATTCCGGGACGTCTTTTTCACATTATGTAAATAAGACATGAATCCTTTAATCTCTTGTTCCATATATCCATGTGCCCCTCAGCTTATGCTCACCCAAGCCGTTTTCTTCTAAAGTCTTTGGATTTTATTATAGTAAGAAATCACCAGAAAAGCAATGATCTTTTTTTCACAAAATACTGTAAAATCAAGGCTTTTTACGGCTTTCCACAATATCTGGTTTTCTTCTTTTCCTGTTCCACCAAATCTGGTAAAGAATTCGTAAAATATTTTTAAATATTTTTTAAAATCAGCTTCAAAAACATGGGATTTACATAACTTTCGAGCAGAGAGCCGGCCAAAAGCAGCAGAAATCCAAGTCCCCAGACCAATAGATACGGCGCCGCCTGTCTACCTCCCCCACCGTATCGGTGTCCTCTCCAGAGATGATTCTCCGATGTCTCACAGATTTTCTGCAGAAGCCAGGCTACCGCAGGCACATACAGGAAAACCTGTGGCAGACCCGAGGCAAGACAGATGAGAATTCCCATAAAGCCCAGCTTCATGGCCGCCGTCGTCAATGTAATACCGAGCGCCGCGCCCATCCATGCCAGAGACAGAAATGCCGCCGTTGTGCCGAAGAAGGTAAAACCGGTCAGCCACAGCAATGTGAAAAAACTGACACGTGATTTCAGAATATACCAGAGCAGCTCGCCGCTGGCCAGCTCCACCTGCTGATATCTGGAAAAGAAATAACGGCTCATCAGGGTTGTCTCATGCGCTGCCGCCCGGCCAAAGAACACCATGTATAAGATTCCCGCCGCAAATCCTGTCAGGAACACCGGCAGGAACGTTTTCCTTGTGCCCGCAAACTTTTTCCACATAAAAAGCCCTCCCATATACCTTTCAATATATGAGAGGGCCGCCGCATTCATACTATTTGATTCCTTCGGATTTCTGATAGCAGGCCTCGCAGGCTTTCAGCACCGCGCCCCGGAATCCCGCGTTTTCCAGCGCCGCCACACCGGCGATGGTGGTTCCGCCCGGAGAGCAGACCTTATCCTTCAATGCTCCCGGATGCTCACCGGTCTCCAGTACCATTTTCGCTGCGCCGGCTACTGCCTGGGCCGCAAAGGTGTATGCTTGGGCTCTCGGAAGGCCAAACTGCACTGCGCCATCCGCCAGTGCCTCAATAAACTGGTATACATAAGCCGGAGAGCTTCCGCTGGCGCAGACCACCGCGCTCATCATCCGTTCTTCCACATCGGCGTACTTTCCGACTGCTCCGAAGATCTGATGTACCCGGTCAATCTCTTCCTGACTGAATTCCTCCGCGTCAAAAGACAGCCCTGTCATACCCTCGCCAATCAGAGCCGGGGTGTTGGGCATAGCCCGTACAATCCGCCGATCTGAGCCAAGGGTTTCTTTCAGGCTCTGAATGGTGATACCCGGAGCCAGGGAGATTACTACATGATCCGGTGTCACCGCGTAGCGGATCTGCTTCAGCACCAGGGGATAATACTGGGGTTTCACAGCCAGTACCACGTATTTACAGTTGTTGGCGCATTCCGCGTTGGACTCCGCGTATACCACCTGGGTTTCCGCATGCACCCGCAGCTTTGTCTCCGTGGTCTTTGCGGTAAAAATCAGCTTTTCCGCCGGAAACTCTTTCAGGACGCCTTTCAAAAGGGCGTAACCCATATTACCCATTCCGATAAAACCTATCTCTGCCATATGTAACTGCCTCCTCTTTCATCAACCTCTGTTCAAAATCTAACCGGAATCCAAGTGGAATTCATTCACAGTCCACTTGGATTCCGATCGAAAAAGGATGCCGCCCTGCGACATCCTTCGTCTTTTTATTTTGCGTAATCTGTTACTCTGCTTTCACGGATAACATTTACCTTGATCTGACCCGGATATTCCAACTCAGCTTCTATCTGCTTGGAAATATCTCTTGCCAGCAATACCATGCTGGCGTCATCTACCTGATCCGGAACTACCATTACACGAATCTCTCTACCTGCCTGAATTGCAAAAGACTTGTCTACGCCCTTAAAACCATTGGCGATATCCTCTAACTGTTTTAACCGATTTGTGTACGTCTCCAACGTCTCTCTGCGGGCACCCGGACGGGCTGCGGAAATGGTATCTGCCGCCTGTACCAGACATGCAATCAGAGATGTCGGTTCCGTATCACCATGATGTGATTCTACCGCGTTGATAACAATCGGTGATTCCTTGTACTTTCTGCACAGATCTGCACCAATCTGGATATGGGATCCTTCCACCTCATGGTCAATGGATTTACCAATATCATGAAGCAGTCCGGCGCGCTTCGCCATACGGACGTCTACGCCGACCTCGCCTGCCAGAAGTCCTGCCAGGTGCGCTACTTCGATGGAATGCTTCAATGCATTCTGACCATAGCTGGTACGGAACTTCATTCGTCCCAGGAGTTTCACCAGCTCCGGATGAATTCCATGGACACCAACCTCGAGAACGGCTGCCTCGCCTTCCTCGCGGATCATGGTCTCCACTTCCTTCTGCGCCTTTTCTACCATCTCTTCGATACGTGCCGGATGAATACGTCCGTCCACGATGAGCTTTTCCAGCGCAATCCTTGCCACTTCGCGGCGAATGGGGTCAAAGCCTGACAGAATGACTGCCTCGGGGGTATCGTCGATGATCAGGTCGATGCCTGTCAATGTCTCAAGAGTACGGATATTCCGTCCCTCACGACCGATGATTCTTCCCTTCATCTCGTCGTTCGGAAGCTGTACCACGGAGATCGTCGTCTCTGCCACATGGTCGGCAGCGCACTTCTGAATCGCCGTTACTACATATTCCTTTGCCTTCTTGTCAGCTTCTTCTTTTGCTCTGCTCTCCAGTTCCTTGACGAGCACAGCGGTTTCATGTTTTACTTCGTCTTCAACAGTCTTTAATAAATAATCTTTTGCTTGTTCGGAGGTAAGGCCAGAGATTCTTTCCAGTTCCTGTACTCTTTTTTCCTGAAGCTTGTTGATCTCAGCTGTCTGCTTCGCCAGCTTCTCTTCCTTGGCCGCATAGCTCAGCTCACGGCGTTCCAGGGCATCAGATTTCTTGTCAAGAGCTTCCTCTTTGGCAAGCACTCTGCGCTCATAACGCTGCAGCTCCGCTCTGCGTTCCTTTGTCTCTTTGTCCAGCTCGTTCTTTGTCTTCAGTGATTCTTCCTTCGCCTCCAGCAAAGCCTCGCGCTTGGATCGTTCCGCGACCTTCAGTGCGTCGTCGATGATCTCTCTTGCTTTCTCTTCCGCGTTACCGACCTTTTTCTCGACCGTATTCTTGCGGACAGTCAGGGTCACAAGAGCCGTTACTACAATGCACACAATCGCAACGATTATAAGAACATAAAACGGCACAGGAGCACCTCCTTATTTAATTTTCATTGTACAAATATAACCTGTTTGACACGCTTATTTTTATAAGTTTTGCCGATTAGGAATAACATACAACTATTAAATTCTATACTTATTTTACCTTTCTGTCAAGTAATAGTTGGGTAACAGCAGCTCCCAGTCCGGTAATACCCGCAAGAAGCAAAATGATCCAGAATACCGCCTCATTTTCATCGCCTGTCTGTACCCGGGTACCTGTTTCGGAAGGCTTCTGCCGGCTGGATTTCTGCCCTGATTTATCTTCCGTTTTTTTCTCCGGTTCCTTTTCCGGCTTCTTTCCCTCGTCGTCCGCGAACCGAAGCTCGTCAGTCTTAGTTCCCTGCGGATCCTTTTCCCGCAGAGTCGATGTAACTGTCAATTCTCCATTTTCCCCGTTGACAGCCATGACATGCAGATAATACACAGCGATCTGCTTCTGATCCTCCCGGGTCATCGTCAGTACATAATGATAGTCTCCCGGCTTTTCAAACCGGATTTCCGGCAGCTGCGTGATGGTCTTCTCCCTGGTCAGTGTTACACAATATTCCTCCTGGCTTCCGTCCGGCATGGGACATCCTTCATCCAGTCCCTTCAGGGCCAACTGATATGTTTTGTCCTCATTCAGACCGCCCTGTCCCCAGGTAATTGTTACCGGCAGGGTAAACCGGCTGCCGCCTGACGCGTACACCGGAAAGGCCAACATCAGGAACAGCCCCAAAGCTATCAATAAACTATATCTTTTTACTCTTCTTACTCTGTAAAATATTCTTCTCATTTGCGCTCATATACCATCAATACAACAATACGTTCTTCTTCCTTTTCCGACGAACAGGTGCTGAGAGCCAGGACAGCCCAACTATCCGGTTCTTCTGAAAGCTTCTCCAAAAGCTCCTTTCTGACATACTGCCCCTTCGTTAAAACTGTCTGCCGAAACACATCCGAATCCGGTCCGCAATCCTGCGGTTCAAAGATGCAGGAGTCCGCTGCATCCACCTTCATAACCGCCAGAAACATAAGCGGATACGTTTTTCCCGGAACCATCAGTGTTCCTGTGGTATGCTCTTCCACAAAGTCCTCTTCCAGATACCGGTCCAGATCCCCAAACATCCTGTGCTTTTCCATATGATGTCCATACACCAGCTGGTATGCGCCCCAAAATGTTCTGTCGCACCTGGAATCCAGAAAAATGCTTCCTGCCAGGGCATATTCCCCGTACACATTTTTGTTCAGATATTCCAGGTTATCCTCGCCCTGCACAATTGGGTCATCGATTCCGGTACCCTCCAGGGTCAGCCAGGCCGCCACATCCGGATTGAGTCTCTGAAGCTCTTCAAAGGATGGACTTTCTTCCTTTGGCCTCTGCTTTCTCAGCTCCTGCTGAAGCTTAAGCGGCGCGTCATAGATGGTGTTATTATCCCAGATGCAGTAGACACAGTAAAGCGCTGTTACAAGCAGCGTCAGCAAAACAGCCACATCCAGCAGTCTGTTGAGCAGCTTCAGCAGAATGCTTCCCATACTCTGCTTATTTTTCTCTGTCACGGCGTTTCTTACCTGCAAAGAACAAAAGAGCTGCAGCCGCTATGCCCGCAAGTACAAAGACGTAGGGCAGATCGGAAAGGAAGATGCCGGTGTCGATGGTTGTCTCTCTTTTGTTTTCAATCTCCACAGACTGCGTCATTCCCACTGTGCCGGCTCCGGCTGCCGTATCCGTTATGGTTCCGCTTTTGCCGCCGGCAGACTCTGTACCATTGTATTTCGGTGTGTGATAGCCGTCTACCTGCGTCTCCTTTACCTGGTAGGTGACGCCCTTCGGAATATTGGAAAATACCACCGTTGTTCCGTCCTTCACCTTAACGGAAGCGGTTGCGCCGGTTTTCGCAGCATTGATAACAGCTTCTGTCGGATTGCCTGTTATACCGGCGCTGGTGCTGATGGCGATCGGCGCGTGGATTTCTGTTCCGGCAGGCGCGGTAAAGGTAACCGTTACATCAAACTCTCTGTTTCTGTCTCCCATATTACCGGTAACTGTCTTTGTGACGCTCAAGCTGCCTGCGGCGTACACATTGGTTACATTCTCTGCTTTTTGTCCCAGAGAACCATCCGCATTGACCCTGTACAGCTTTACGTTGTCGATTTTCAGGGCTCCGGCTGACGCGTCGTCATTGACCACTGCCACGCGGACCGCATAGGTATCTGCGGCATAGGTTACGCCGGCTGTATTTCCCGCTTTCTCCCGGAACTCATAGTAATAGTAGCCCACGCTCTGATAGCTGTCCGCCGTGACCGCGACTGCCACCGGCTGCGTAACGGGCGCTGACGCCGCGTCCGTTGTCTTTGACAGGTTCCCTTCCGCATACGTGACAGAACCAATGGTTATCGCTTTTGCAGCATCCGGAATGCTGTCAGCCTGTCCCGCCAGAAGCTCTCCCAGCTTTGTGATCTGATCCAGATTGGCGGCGCTATTATATTTTGTACAGGACACTGCATACAGCGTCGCCTGATTCTCCTGGGGCGTTGTATCTGCACTTTCAAATCTGAATGTCTCTGCCGGGCTTTTGGCCCCTTCCGCGCTGTCTCCATCCAATTGATATACCTTATTGAACGAATAGCCCGTGGTTGCTCCGCCTTCTTCCGCTCTTGCTGTCTTTGCATTTCCCAGCACCAGCACTGCTGCCAGCGCCACGCCATATACTGTTTTCCATGCTTTCTTTTTCATAAGTTTTTCATTCCTTTGGACTGGTTTCTATTTGCTGCTTTTTTCTCTCACAGGCCTCTTCTTCTGAGAATTGTTATAATCCTTCCCCTTACCTGTTTTCGAGGTACTTCGTCGCCATCCGGGCTGTCTTCCGGGTCTGTCTGGTAATCCTGCTGCACAGACAGTGTCTCCTCGCCTGTATTTTCTTCCTCTTTTTCCGCTACTCTTCCGAAATGTAGCGCCCCGCCGGCCTCATATACTATGACGTCGCCTGTCCGGTATTCCCGCTCCAGTCGGTAGCCCAGGGCCAGATCCCCGTCCTTCAGGGACGGGTACATCTCCATTCCGGTCACCCGCCCCAGAAAAAGGACTCTGGTAAATACCAGATATAGAATCAAAAGGAATACGGCTGCCCGCACAAATAATCTTAGATATCCTTTTCCAAGTCCCTGCTTCATCTATCTGCGTCTCCGTCTGCTTATCCAAAACAGGATTCCAACGATCACGATTCCGCCCAGAAGGCTTCCGTAAATCAGATTGGATTCCGTGAAGATTCCCGTTCCGGGCTCCATGTCAGCATACTGCCGGTTCGTGATCTTCACCGACTCCGCGGTTCCATCCTCCGAAATGGTGACGGCATCGGCTCCGCTCTTATATTCCACCCGATATTTCAGGCCATTGGCCATCGTGACGACGGTACCCGTGGATGTTATGGGATTGCCATTACTATCCAGCTCCAGTACACGGTACCGCGCTCCCACCGGCACCTGCGTAAACTCCGGCTTTTCTGTGGAGCTGCCGTTCAGCTTATAGGTCACATTTCCATTCTGACAGATAACCTCCAGAAGCTGCAAAGCTGCTGTACTGTCATAGCTTCCCGATTCCTGATAGGGATACAGTCCGAACCGGTAACTGCCATCCGGCAGCCCGGAACCGGTGACCGTTTCCCCATTCACATTCTGAAAGGTTTTTTCCAGTCCCAGTCTGCCTTTTTCATTGTAGGCTGTCACGTAGTATGTGGTTCCGGAATAGGAGATCTTCGCCCCCCATTCCCGCCACTTTACCAGCTCCGGCGGAAAATTGTCATCCACTTTTTTGGCAATCACATAGTACTGCGGTGTTTTATCCAGCACATACCCTTCCGGCGCTTCTTCTTCCGTCAGGCGATATACGGTATTATACTGTAACCTTGTTCCGTCTGTGTTTCCAAAAGAGAATATTCCAGCCGGATTGCCTGTGCTGCCGGTGGTTCCTACTATGTCCGTTCCATTTTCCACCTTTTTCCAGCACTTTTCATCTGTATTCCAGGCCACCTGCTCCAGCCTGAATTTTGCTCCATTCAGTGCGGCAGCTGTATTGTCCTTATCTACTTTCTTCACCTGAAGCACCGGATAGGTAGTGGTTTCCGCTGTTGAGCTCACCGTGTACCTTACTGTGGCATCTTTGATTTGCGCAATATCGCTGCTCTGCCCCCACCAGTACGCCGCATTGTTTACGGAAATATCCTGATCCGGCGGGCTGTTCAGGATCGCGTCATAGGTAATGGTAAGCGCCTGTCCGTCGGGTATGGTCAGTATCAGCTTTTGTCTGTCCTCTGTATCTTCAATGCGCGATAAAATATTGGATATCTGGTTTCCGTCCTTATCCGTTACCTTCAGTGATTCCGTATCGAACTGCAGCGGATCCTTCATTTCGTCCACCAGGGTCAGGGTATCTTCTCCTTTTACCAGATCCTCTCCCAGACTGTTTACCTGCAATGTAAAGGGCAGCTTGCTGTTATCCACGCTTCCCATTTCTTTACTGATGGTCTTTTTTGTAACTGTTACCGTGGCGGAAGAATTACTGATCACCTTATCCGAATCATTCTTTACTGTAATTGCGTTGACAAACTCCTTTTCTTTTCCATTCAGCAGTATCTCCGGATCGCTGACCCTTGTAAGCACCTGGATTTCCAGAGAACGCTGATCCGCCGATTCGCCGCCCTTCCGAAGGTTTTCCACCCGGAACTGAAGCTGTCCTGTCTCACTGTTAAAGTAGGAAATACAGGTCCTCTCTACATTTCCTCTGTCATTGCCATCTATCAGCGCGGTTGTCTCCAGCTTTTCCCAGTTTTGATCATTCTTGTATTCACCGATTTCCGGAACCACAGGCGGATTATCAAAGAGTTCTTTCGCAATCCAGAAATATCTGGCGTATACCGGTGTCAGTCCCTCCGGAATCTGATCCTCCACATGCACGGTACCTTCCAGATCCCCGGCGTAGTTGATCTTGATTCGCCACTCCACATAGGTGCCCGGCTCTGTAATTTCATCTTGAAGCAGCTGGCTGATATTTCCTTTTTCATTTGAAATGACCTTCCAGTCTGATCCACCGCTGTATTCATAGACGCCGGCCATTTCTTTAAAATTGGTTCCGGCTGAAGCTCCACGCAGTACTGTTTCATTTACTTTCATAAATTCCGAAGTGCTGCTCTCCCGGAACCACAGCTCATTATAATAATTTCTCCAGGCTCTTGTCCCGTTCAGATTATAAGTCGGTCTGGTCTGCAGAACCATGTAGAGATGCTCACCCTCTTGTAATGTCAATGTTTTCTTTATTTCTATGGTGGCTGATGTTCCATCTGCAGGCGCGCTCCATGCATAGTCCGCATCCGCCGGAAGGGCTTCACCATTTTTATTATTTCCCGAAAGCTTCTTCATTCCCTTATCTGCTTCCAGCTCTCTGACCGAACCATAGTAATCCGTAAAACTTTTTCCATCCGGAATTGTTCCGATATACAGGCCTGTCATGGATGTACCACGCACCTGATGCAGGGAGCCGACGCTGGTGGAAGGCACGTCCTTTATCTGTGTCCCTGCGCTAATCTCCGTTCCGGTAACGTCAATCACCCAATATAAGCGCCCTTGAGCCCAGTCGCCGCTGCTTTCTCTGTTATGGTCGAAATACCAGCCCGACTTTACGAGATTCAGGTTTTTCTCTCCCTGTAACACAGTGGATGTGCTTACCTGCACACCGGCCAGAGTCACCGAAATTCCGCCAGGTCCCACCACATTGCCTTTTACCGTAAAGGCATTACCGGTTGTCACCTGACTGACGTTCGATACCTGGTTCGGTTTCGCGTAGTAAGTTAAGAGGAAAGCGCCCTTACATACGTCTCCATCTGCCATGCCCAGTTCCTTCGGACTAAAACTGAAGGTAGACATCTTGTCAATATCCGCCCATACCGTCTTCGTCACCGTCGTTTTCTTCAGAAGCTCCACTGCCTGCGTGTCATTTGCCGGCTGTTCACGCAAGCCACTTTCGTAATAGTCCACCCGCAGATATCCCGTATAAGCCAGATACTCATTTTTCAGGGTGTCTGTGAGAACCGCAGAGGCCACATCCCAGTCTGCCGCTTCATTGACCACTACCTGATAGGGAAAGCTTCCCGCCGGTACTGTAAAGGAAGCAGCCGCGTCTGTCGCTTCTACCCAGGAACTGGATGCGTTCTGATAACGGTAAACTGCAGCCCCTTCAGAGAGCGGCACATTTTTATCTTCTGCTGTCTTCTCACTCTGGAGCTTTCTGTCCCAAACCTTTTTATCCAACGTCTTTTCCACGTTTGCGAAAGAAAAGGATTGATTTCCGCCCGTTACAGTATCATCGGAATAGGCTGCCGCCCTGTTTTTAATGCGAATTGTTTCGTTCCCCAAAGCAAAGATATCCCCACTCACCTCTACCTGATAAGTCAGAGTCATGGTCTCTCCCGGATTCAGGGTATCGATATAGAAGTCAAACCTTTTTTCCGTATTGCTGTCATAGATGATCGGATTGCTCTGATCCTTATGTGGATTCTGTCCGATATTCTGCCTTTTGGATTCATCCACCTTACTTCCCTGATACAACTGAAAGCTTCCAACTGCATAATGCAGATAGGGCAGGTATCTGATATCTGTAATATTCTTTAAGGCGTCATTGATTTTTACATTCTTTAACGGATAGGTATTGGTCTTGTCTGCACTGACTGTCACCTGGTAAGTAATGGTTCCGCCTCCGGACTCATTCAGTGTATATTTGCCGCCGGTCTTCTTAATTTCCACATTGGTGTGCGGTTCAAAGTTTGTCGATACCGTCTGATGCGGATAGCTCCTTGCAAAAGAGGCTGCCGCATTCGTGATGGCGCCCCTGCTCTGGGCTCCTGTATATTCCGGCTTTAATTGTACGCGGTAAACAAGACTGCGGCTTTCCTGTGCATTCATGTTTCCCACATTCCACACCAGAACGCCCGGAGACGTAACCGAAGCTCCAGCCGGTTTCGGAATCGGGGCCGCTTCTGTGATGGTGTTCCCCAGATATAGCTTACCCGTTCCAGCCTGATTTCCGACCTCGTAAGGCGCCACAGAAGAATCCTGGTCCGTACCCGCCCCGCTCTCTGTACCAGTCACACCTACATACTTCTCTATATATTCCGCATTTGCCGTGAAGTGATCCGTAACCTTTATCTCCGGCATGGCCGTGTCTCCCGTAGACACGGTAAGCGTATATTCCAGATAAGATACACCGGCTTCGTCCGTTATAAACTTACCTGCGGTTTTCGTCAGATTCAGAGTACCCAGTCTCGCGTCGCTTTCTGTTTCAAATGGGAGACTTATGTTCATGTTTCCTATGATCAGATTCTGATTCGGATTCTCTCTCACCTTATCCCGGTCAGCTCCTGCATAAAATGAGAAAGAACCGTCAATCGTCTTGACTTCTGCTTCCTCCCGCTTCAGGAATTCATCCGTAAAGCTCATCTGAATCGTCTTAGCTGAGGTATCAGCCGTAATCGTTCCGATTTCTTTTCCATTCGCGTCCTGTATAACGCTTAATTCCACATGTGGCTCAATGAGCAAATCCGGCAGCCTGTACTGCAGTGTCCTGCTGTGAGCCTCCACATCTCCTGCGTTCGCATTTTTATAAGAAATGGTGAATTTTAATTCAGCGTCCGCAGGGATACCTGTCGTATCAGCGCCTACTTCCACCCAGTTATCGCCTGATTTCTCCGTTCGGTACCAGACCTGCACCTTCGTAATATAGGACGTCACATCCAGTGGTTCTGCAGTCGTCTCTTCCGCCTGTGATACGACGGCAATTTCATTTTGTTCCCCGGAACTATCCCCTGCCAGCTCAGCCACATCGGAATTTTCCTCCTCTGTAGCTGTCGCGTCACCAGCCGTTGCATCTGCTTCCGCTTTATCCGATGCAGTCGCATCTGAGGCATTCTCACCGGACTTATCCCCGCCCGGGACAGCCGCATCCGAATCCGGCGTCTCTCCATCCTCTGTTCCTTCTCCGCCGATCGGATCGCCATCCTCATTCTGCCTGTTCTCTTCGCTCTGACTGGTTTCTTCTTCCTGACTGATTCCTTCATTTTCAGCCAAAATCTTCAAATATGGCTGAGGCAGCTTTATGACCAGAAATACAGCAAGCGCAAGAAGAAGCCAGTTTTTCCTCTTCCGTATAAATCTCATCTTTTTCACCGTTTTTCAACAATATTCTTAGTTGGATTGTGTTGATTTATGCGTGTTTACGCAATCATCCATTATAATTCAACATTATATCGCATCCCTGTACATATTTCAACTATTCAAGACAATATTTGGGTGAATGATTTGGGTGAATTTTGGTGAATTTTAGTGAATTTTGGTGAGTCCCCTGTCAGGTATCGTCTTCAGCCTGTCGAAGCTCCGCCAATATATCTGAGCTTCGGAATCCCCGACGCAAAAGAAACTGATAAAAACGCCGTTTTTCATTTTGATCCGCCACAGCCGGATCCATATGCTTCTTTTCCATCCAGCGGCGGATCTGGGCACGCTCATCCTGCGGCTCTGCCTCTTCCAGCGCCCCTTCCAGCACGGACTTGGAGATTCCTTTTTTATATAACAGCTCCTGCTCCACCTGACGGCTGCTCTTTACTTTTCCTCTGCTGTTCAGATAGTTGACCGCATATCGATGATCGTCGATATAGTGATAGCTTTTTACATACTCTACTGCCGCATCCACTACCTCGGGCAGATAATTCTTCAAAAGCTTATCACGTAATTCCTGCTCGGTACGATCAGAGCGCTCCAGAATA
>USDU01000035.1 GCA_900553635.1 uncultured Lachnospiraceae bacterium
GTTCCGTTATCGTCGTAGGTCCGGAGCTGAAGATTTATCAGTGCGGTCTTCCGAAGGAGATGGCCATCGAACTGTTCAAACCCTTCGTTATGAAGGAACTGGTACAGAACGGTACCGCGCATAATATCAAGAGCGCTAAGAAAATGGTAGAGCGTCAGGTACAGCCGGAGGTATGGGATGTACTGGAAGACGTCATCAAAGAGCATCCGGTTATGCTGAACCGTGCTCCTACCCTGCATCGTCTTGGTATCCAGGCCTTCGAGCCGATTCTGGTAGAAGGTAAAGCGATCAAACTGCATCCGCTGGTTTGTACCGCGTTCAACGCGGACTTCGACGGAGACCAGATGGCAGTGCACCTTCCCCTGTCCGTAGAGGCGCAGGCGGAATGCCGTTTCCTGCTGCTCTCCCCGAACAACCTGCTGAAGCCGTCTGACGGCGGTCCCGTAGCCGTACCGTCCCAGGATATGGTCCTTGGTATCTATTACCTGACCCAGGAGCGTCCGGGAAGCGAAGGCGAAGGCAAGTTCTTCAAGAACCTGAACGAAGCCATCCTGGCTTATGAGAATAAAGTCATCCGTCTGCAGTCCAGAATCAAGGTCCGCGTAACCAGAACCCTGGCTGACGGAACCGAGATGACCGGTATCGTAGAGTCCACGCTGGGCCGTTTCCTCTTCAACGAGATTCTGCCGCAGGATCTGGGCTTTGTAGATCGTACTGTTCCGGGCAATGAGCTGGTACTGGAGGTTGATTTCCACGTAGGCAAGAAGGGTCTGAAGCAGATTCTGGAGAAGGTTATCAATACCCACGGAGCCACCAGAACCGCAGAGGTACTGGACGATATCAAGGCGATGGGATACAAGTATTCCACCCGTGCGGCTATGACCGTATCCATTTCCGATATGACCGTGCCGCCTGAGAAGCCGGAGCTGATCAAGAAGGCACAGGATACCGTAGATAAGATTACACGTAACTACAAGCGTGGTTTGATTACCGAGGAAGAGCGTTATAAGGAAGTTGTTGAAACCTGGAAGGACACCGACGCTATCCTGACCAAGGCACTGCTGGACGGTCTGGATCGTTACAACAACATCTACATGATGGCTGACTCCGGAGCCCGTGGTTCCGATAAGCAGATCAAACAGCTGGCCGGTATGCGTGGACTGATGGCGGATACCACCGGTCACACCATCGAACTTCCTATCAAGTCTAACTTCCGTGAGGGTCTGGACGTTCTGGAGTACTTCATGTCAGCGCATGGAGCTCGAAAGGGTATGTCCGATACCGCTCTGCGTACCGCGGACTCCGGTTACCTGACCCGTCGAATGGTAGACGTATCTCAGGATTTGATTGTTCGTGAGGTTGACTGCTGCGAGGGCAAGGGTGAAATCCCGGGCATGGTAGTAAAGGCCTTTATGGACGGCAAGGAAGAGATCGAGAGCCTGCAGGATCGTATTACCGGACGTTTTGCGTGCGAGACTGTATACGACAAGGACGGCAATGTCATCGTCAAGGCAAATCATATGATTACCCCGAAACGTGCAGCCGCTATTATGAAAAATGGCGTGGATAAGGACGGCAACCCCATTGACAGCCTGAAGATCCGTACCATTCTGACCTGTAAATCACACATCGGTGTGTGCGCGAAGTGCTACGGCGCCAACATGGCAACCGGCGAAGCTGTACAGGTAGGTGAGGCAGTCGGTATCATCGCTGCTCAGTCTATCGGTGAGCCGGGTACACAGCTGACCATGAGAACCTTCCACAGCGGCGGTGTCGCAGGTGGAGATATCACACAGGGTCTTCCCCGTGTCGAGGAGCTTTTTGAGGCCAGAAAGCCGAAGGGACTTGCAATCATCACTGAGATTGCCGGAACCGTTACCATTCTGGATACCAAGAAGAAGCGCGAGATTCAGGTGACAGGCGAGGACGGCGAGTCCAAGGTATACCTGATTCCCTACGGCTCCCGTATCAAGGTACAGGACGGCCAGGTACTGGAGGCCGGCGACGAGCTGACGGAAGGTAGCGTGAACCCCCACGATATCCTGAAGATCAAAGGCGTACGTGCCGTACAGGATTACATGATCCGCGAGGTTCAGCGTGTATATCGTCTGCAGGGTGTAGAAATTGCCGACAAGCATATCGAGATGCTGGTACACCAGATGCTGAAGAAGATTCGTATCGAGGACAACGGAGATTCCGATTTCCTGCCGGGTACTCTGGTAGATATTCTGGAGTTCGAGGACGCCAACGAGCGGCTGCTCGCAGAGGGCAAGCAGCCCGCAGAAGGAAAGCAGATTATGCTTGGTATCACCAAGGCATCTCTGGCTACCAACTCCTTCCTGTCCGCTGCATCCTTCCAGGAGACCACCAAGGTTCTGACCGAGGCTGCTATCAAGGGTAAGGTTGACCCGCTGATCGGTCTGAAGGAGAATGTACTGATCGGTAAGCTGATTCCTGCCGGAACCGGTATGAAGCGTTATCAGAATGTAAAACTGGATACCGATATGGACGAAGAGGCTGAGCTGGACTTCGACGAGGACATCGATCTGGATGAAAGTCTGGAGCTGACTGAGGACGGAGCTGAGGAGGAGGCTGCTGTAGAGGCAGAGGAGACCGAGGAGCCGGTTGAGGTATAAATTACGAAGAAATAATAGAAAACTGCTGTTTCACGAAAGTGTGGGACAGCAGTTTTTTTATGTCTTCTTCCTTGACAGAAGGAAAAGATGTGCTATAATTTTATCTTGGTTAGAAACTACTAACCAGAATGAGAAAAATCGGAAGGTAGCCTATGCCATTAAACTTAGCAGATAAGAATAAAAAATATACCATTCTTCGCATCGCAGGAAATGAGCGGGAGGCACGCAGGCTGGAGAGTCTGGGCTTTGTGCCGGGCTCTGAAATCACCATTCTGTCGGTGATAAACGGAAACTTCCTGGTGTCTGTGAAGGGAACGCGCATCGGAATCGGCTGCGAATATGCCAAGCGGATTCTGGTGATTTAGAGGAGAACAGATAAAGCAGGTGAGATATATGACGACAAACAGGCGATATTCCAGAATTTTACTAATGACTATGTGCGTAATTATGTGTATTCTGATTGCCATTCAGATCTATATGACTTCTTACGTACTGTGGGGCGAATCAGGTATCTGGCCGCGGACCATGAGCTGTCTGGCGCTGGTGCTGGAGATTATCACACTGTCCATCTTTTTTGCCAGTTCCCGGATCAGTTCAGATGTGGGCAATATGGTATTTACAGATGTGACGGGGATCAAGAATAAACTGGCCTATCAGGATCGTATCATTCGCATCAACGAGGGACGGGATACCTTCTCTATCGGTGTAATCATGTTTGATCTGAACAATCTGAAGACGGTTAATGATACTTTGGGCCATGAGATGGGCGATCACTATATTGAGGCATTTTCAGCAATTCTGTCGAAGGTGCAGAACGAGCGAATCAACGCTTACCGGATAGGCGGCGATGAGTTTGCGGTGATACTGGAGCAGACCAATGCGGTGGAGGTACATCACATTCTGGACTGGATGGACGCGGCGATAGCGGAATACAATCAGAAGCATGATATTGCTATTTCCTATGCAAGAGGTTATGAAATCAGCACCAGCGATCATTACTATCTGATGGAGGAGCTGACCCGGCGGGCAGACAGTCAGATGTATCAGAACAAGCAGATCGTGAAAGAAAAACTGGGAATGGGAAGCAGATAAATTGAAGGCATTATTATTACTAATCACAGTACTCCTGCTGGCAGTGGGCATCTTACAGCATCTTATCATTCGGCAGGACAGGAAGAGACGGCATCGCATGGGTCATGATGAGCTGACCGGCATTTGTAATTGGGAGCATTTGGTACAGAAGGCAGAGTTGCTCAATAAAAGCGACTGGCCTCGCTACGTGATTTACTCAGACATCGGTGGTTTTAAGCTGATCAATGAAGTGTTTGGCCGGGAAAAGGGCAATGAAATCCTGCGGCGGCAGGCAGAGCTGATCAGGAGGTTCGTAAGGGAGGGAGATATCTACGGGCGGAGCGGCGAGGATCATTTCGTCGTCATTGTGGAGCAGGCTCATTTTCGTGAGGAATATCTGGAGGAATGCCGCCGGGAAATGCAGAAGGTGCTGGATAATCCGGCCTATCAGGTTCAGGTGTATTTTGGCATCTATAAGGCAGAGCATTTCCATGAACCGCTGGCGTCCATGTGCGACAAGGCTTCTCTGGCGATTCAGTCCATCAAAGGCGATCTGGAGCGCTTCGTCGCCTATTATGATGATTCTATGATGGAAAATGCGGTCAAAAGCAAGGCTGTCATAGACGAATTTGACGTGGCATTGGAAAATGGCGAATTTCAGATGTATCTGCAGCCCCAGATCATGGCCGGCTCCGGAAAGCTCCACGGCGCGGAGGCCCTGGTGCGTCGGATTCGGCCGGATGGCCAGGTGATTCCACCCATGGAATTTATTCCGGTCTATGAGAAAACGGGTCTGATATACCGTCTGGATCTTTATATCTGGGAGCAGGCGGCAAAGAAGCTGAGCGAATGGAAACAGGACGGCGTCGAGCTAAACATTTCCGTCAATATCTCCCCGCGGGATTTTTATTATGTGGATATCTATAATACCTTTATGAATCTGGTGGGGAAATATGAGATTGCGCCGGAGCACTTGAATATCGAGATAACGGAAACGGCAATCATGTCGGATGTACCGAATCTGCGCTCCGATCTGGAGCGGCTGCAGGCGGCCGGGTTTATCGTGGAAATCGATGATTTTGGAAGCGGTTATTCTTCTCTGAATACGCTGAAGGATATCAATGTGGATACATTGAAAATCGACATGGGCTTTCTGCGGGAGAGTGAAAACCATGAAAAAGGCCGGATCATTCTCAACTCCGTGGTGCGGATGGCCAAGGAGCTGGGAATGCCGGTCATTACCGAAGGCGTGGAAACCCGAGAGCAGGTGCATGACCTGACCCATATGGGCTGCGACACCTTTCAGGGATATTATTTCTCAAAGCCGGTGGATGTGGAGACGTTTGAAAGACGGTATCTGCACAGGGAAGGATGAGCCACATAGAGCTCACCGGTCACGCCGATGACGGCGATCAGGATACCCGCCATAAATACCGGATTGCATACGTCTACGCCAAACAGGATGGAGGACGCATTTGCTGTCATAATTCCTGCGAAAATAATCAGATACATGATTTTTTGAAGAATTGCTTTTGTTTTCATAATAAACACCTCTCTATACCTGCAAGTATAGGAGGTGTTTGTTAGGTTTCCGGCATCTTTGGGTAAAGTCTTTGTAAAGCTTCGGAAAAGATTTATCGACCGAGGATCAGGGCGAAATAGCCCCAGTCCCAGAGGGGATCTTCAAAGCTGTTTTCCAGGTATTCGAAAATGTCTTCTTCATTGTAGCCGGTCATACGGTTCAGGATGACGATGTAGCTTCGGACCGTCTCGTAGGAAAGTGGCTGCCTGCCGCTCTGAAGCCAGGCCAGGAACAGGCTGTGGCGGATGACGGCATAGGTCAGGACGATCCATTCCAGATGGAGAAGCAGTGTCGTGAGCGTGAGGTCGCTGCCGGGGAGCAGGAAACCGGAGTAGAGCTCATTTTCCAGGTAATGGAATAATAAGGGGCGCCAGACGGTGAAATCCTGTCGGAATGCGTCCCAATCACGGAGTAGTTCTTCTTCGTCGCAGCCTTCGGAAAGTTCCTCTGCCAGCCGGATAATCGGTTCCAGATAGCCGGAATACAGGCCTTCCTTCCGGTAATTCACGGCCAGATCCTGTAAAAGCTCGTTGCACTCGTCCAGGGTGTCCAGGGGCGGCAGATCGATATTGGAGATGGCGTCGCGGAGTTGTGCGCGGGAACTATCGGAAAAGTATTCGGTGATATGGGCGTCGTCCAGAGTATCAATCCGGTTCAGTTCCTGAAGGATATAGGAGAGCTCCAACAGGGCCTGCTCCGGGGTATCCTTTTCCGGCGCCCGGTGGCTTAAGTCCAGCAGACGGATGCTCTCTGAACGCAGACGGAACAGAAGTCGGGTTCGTTCGGAGGGCAGATCTTCCGGCATCGGCTTCGGAAAGGTAAGCCCATCCATTTCCCGCCAGATATCCAACACCGCCGGGCAGGCAGCCATCAGGCTCTCCTCTTCATGGGTGCGGAACTTCAGAATCTCCCGGGGAAAATCCTGGCAGGTCCTGGAAAGTACTGTGTCATCATAGGTGCATACAAGTTTACATAACTTGTCTGAATTTAAAAACGGACATTTGAGTTCCGGGGTCAGTCCGATGACCCGTTCGCCGTCTTTGTGTATAGTATAAGCATTCAGATTTTTCTTCTGTTCCTCCACATCAGCCGGGGGAGCCAGCTTCTTCCAGCGCCTGGCGGTGTCGTCATCCACAGCGATTTTCCATTCCTGACAGCAGGTAATGGGACAGGATCCGGCGATGCAGGTAAAATGTTCATAGTAATCAGGACGTAATCGTTTCATAGAAAATTCTCCCAGATAAATGGATGGCTCACCGGTTCCTTCCGGCAAAACTCAGGATCAATGCTATCATAAACAGAAAGTGAATACAAGCAGTTCCTGAGCAGATAGAGGCTGCATCGAAGCGTGAGATGATGAACGTCTGTTTTTCTGTGGATGAGATATTGCATTTCCCGAAAAAACTGTGTAACATAACAGATAAGAAGGGCTTTAAGAAAAGACAGAAAAGCAACGGGAGAGATAAAAGTGAAAAAGAATAAATACGAAATCGACATGTGCAACGGCACCCTGATGGACAAGCTGATCGTGTTCGCGGTGCCGCTGATGATTTCCGGTGTGCTGCAGCTGATGTTCAATGCGGTGGATATTATCGTGGTGGGGCAGTACAGCGGAAGCCAGTCTCTGGCGGCGGTGGGCTCCACGACAGCCCTGATCAATATCTTTACGAATCTGTTTATCGGTATTTCTATGGGCGTCAATGTACTGGCGGCCCGGTTTTACGCAGCAGGCCAGGATCAGCAGATGTCTGAGACCGTTCATACGGCAATTCTGGTGGCGCTGATCAGCGGCGTGATCATGACCTTTGTGGGAGTGGGGATGGCCCGGTGGGCGCTGGAAGTGATGGCGACGCCTGATGATGTGATCGATTTATCTACGCTCTACATGCGGATTTATTTTCTGGGCATGCCATTTTTCATGCTGTATAACTATGGAGCGGCGATTCTGCGTGCGGTGGGCGATACCAGACGGCCGCTGCTCTTCCTGATCGTGGCGGGTATCACCAATGCGATGCTGAATGTGATTCTTGTGGTAAAATTCCATATGGCCGTGGAAGGCGTGGCGATTGCCACCGTAGTGTCGCAGCTTATCTCCTGTATTCTGGTGCTGCGCTGCCTGTATCAATCAGAGAGCAGTTATCAGCTGCGGTTTTCGAAGCTACGGGTCAATGTGTCTTATCTGAGTCAGATTTTCCAGGTGGGTATCCCGGCGGGCATCCAGAGCGTGGTCATTAATTTCTCCTACGCCATGCTCCAGTCCTCGGTAAACTCCTTCGGATCCACAGCCATGGCGGGCTATACAGCGGCCAACAACCTGCTGGGCTTCCTCTACGCGTCGGTGAATTCCGTCACTCAGGCCTGTATGAGTTTCACCAGCCAGAATTATGGCGTGGGGAAATTTAAACGGATGGATCGGGTGTTGATTGACTGCGCGCTTATCTCAGTGGTGTTCGCGGGAACACTGGGAACGATTTTCTATGTGTTCGGATCGGAGATTCTGCAGATTTATACAAAGGATCCGGAAGTTATCAAAGCGGGAATGGAAATTATTTCCATTACAACGATTCCCTATTTTCTGTGCGGCATCATGGATCTGTTCCCGGGCGCCATGCGCGGTATGGGGCGGTCGGGTGTGCCGATGATTTTGTCGATTATCGGTACGGTTGGAACCAGAATCGTCTGGATCTATGGCATTTTTCCGTTACACCGGTCGCTGTTTGTGCTGTTCATTTCCTATCCGGGATCCTGGCTGATTACGATTGCCATGCAGGTGATCTGCTTCTTTATTGTGCGAAAACAGGTGCGGGAGCGTTATATGTAAGATGGACAAGACGGATTTTATCGTAAATACTGGATAGAAGTTACAGGGAAAATAAAAGGGAAAAAGAGGAAACGATCATGTTATTGGTGAAAAATGCAGAGGTCTATGCTCCGAAATATCTCGGGAAAAAGGATGTGTTGATCTGTGGCAGAAGGATTGAACAGATTCAGGATACGATCGGAGCACTCCCGGTGGAGTGCCGGATGTTGGATGCGGCAGGCAAGCTTCTTACGCCGGGACTTATCGATCAGCATGTCCACATTACAGGAGGCGGAGGAGAAGGAAGCTTCCATACGCGGACGCCGGAGCTTCAGCTTTCAGAGCTGGTGAAGAACGGTATCACAACGGTGGTAGGACTTCTGGGTACCGATGGAATCACAAGGAGTGTGGATAATCTCTATGCGAAAACAAGAGCTCTCTGTGAAGAAGGCGTGAGCGCCTATATGCTGACAGGCGCTTACGGATATCCGAGTCCGACGATTACGGGAGAAATCGAACGGGATATCGTATTTGTGAAAGAGGTGCTCGGTGTAAAACTGGCGATTTCTGATCACAGGGCGCCGAATGTGACAGAAGATGAACTGATTCAGATTGCAAGTAAGGCCAGGGTGGCCGGTATGCTCAGTGGCAAGCCGGGCATGGTGACGCTGCATATGGGTGACGACAAGGCGGGATTGAAGCCGGTATTCCGGGCACTCAGGGAAAGCTCCGTTCCGGTTCGGATCTTCCGTCCTACTCATGTAAACCGCAATGACGCACTGTTGGAGGAAGGCTATCAGCTTCTGGAGGAAGGCGGTTATGTGGATCTGACCTGCTGTATGCATACGACTCCGGGTGACTGTATTCTGGAGGCAAAGAAGCGCGGACTTCCCACAGAGCATATCACCATCAGCTCTGACGGGCACGGAAGCTGGTCCAACTATGCGGAGGATGGTACACTTCTGGAGATTGGCGTATCCGGCGTGGACGCAATTCGAAAAGAGATTTTGTATATGGTGAAGACGCTTGGAATGCCATTGGAGGAGGCGCTTCCCTATGCTACCAGCCAGGTGGCGGAAGGACTGGATCTGCTGCCGAAGAAGGGCGTGATTCAACCGGGCGCGGACGCGGATTTTCTGCTTTGGGAACCGGATTTGACGCTGGATACCTTTGTGGCAGGCGGCGAGATCTTTATGAAAGACGGAAAAGTTGTAAAAAAAGGAACCTATGAATAGGTGAAGGAAGGCAGAAAGAGAGCCGTCGCAGCGGTGGTGGCAGGCCTTATTACTCTGCTGCTCTTCACCCTGAATCCGTCTGTGAAGGCACTGGCTATGGGCTTCCAGGGCGCGCTGGGAACTGATTTTATGGTACCGTCCTATCTGGCAGTTTCCTATATCCGGGATTTCCTGGAAGAAATGAAACACATGGAGCTGTAAAAGCGAAAAAAGAGAAGGTTTTTAAGGAAGGGGGTTGTATACCCCCTTCTTTGATGTTATACTCACAAAGGAAACAAAATGAATTCTAATTTTCAGGAGGTGAATTTCATGGACAGTTGCGATAGTACGGGACGAAGTAGAAAGTACGGTGCGAACAGGACAGGCAAAAACGTGCAGCTGTGCGTGAAGATTCCCTTAGGAATCATAAAATAGCTGCATGCTTTTGCGTGTCATGGCTGGCTTTATATTGACATTTGATTCACACCGTATTCAGAAAGGTCCGGACTTCACAGCGTGTAACCGTTAAGTCTGCTTTGGAAAATCTGAAGCGGTGTTTTTTTGCGGGCATTTTTCGGAAAAGTCCAGTGGGAGGTTCTGGAAAATGCGGCTCAAATGGAGGTAGGCTATGACAAAGTACGTAGAGGAACTGATTGCGATTATCCGGGGAAACCTGTCCCGGGAGGAGCTGATTGACCGGCTCTTCGATTACCATGATAACGATATTGCGGAGGCCCTGGAGCTTCTGACGCCGGAGGAGAGAAAGCGCCTGTACTCGGCCCTGGGCGCAGAGCGGGTGGCGGAGATTTTCGCCTATCTGGACGACGGCGATATTTATCTGAAGGAGCTGTCCTTAAAGCAGCAGGCGAAAGTCATTTCCGAGATGGATTCCGACGACGCGGTGGACATCCTGGAGGAAGTGGACGACGATACAAAGTGTAAAATTCTAGGAATGCTGGACAAAGAGGCCAGCGAGGACGTCCGGCTTCTGTTGTCCTACGACGAGGATGAAATCGGTAGCTATATGACCACCAATTTTATCCTGATTCACAACGATCTGACCGTCCGGGAGGCCATGCGGGAGCTGGTGAAGCAGGCCGGGGAAAATGATAACATTTCCACGATTTATGTGGTTGACCGGGCGGAGCAGTATTACGGCGCCATTGAGCTGCAGGATCTGATCATCGCAAGAGAGCATGTGGAACTGGAAGATCTGATCAGCCGTTCCTATCCGTTCGTCATGGACCATGAGAAAATCAGTGACTGCATTGAGAAAATCAAGGACTACGCCGAGGATTCTATTCCCGTATTGTTGGAGGATCGGAGTATCGGCGGTATCATCACGGCTCAGGACATCGTCGAGGTTGTGGATGACGAGATGGGCGACGATTACGCGAAGCTGGCTGGTCTGACTGCCGAGGAGGACTTAAACGAGACCACAGGCGAGAGCATCTGTAAAAGACTGCCCTGGCTGGTGATTCTGCTGTTCCTCGGCATGGTGGTGTCCGCTGTGGTGGGCGTCTTTGAGTCCGTCGTGGCGGTGCTGCCCATCGTCATGTGCTTCCAGTCCCTGATTCTGGATATGGCCGGCAATGTGGGAACCCAGTCCCTGGCGGTAACCATCCGGGTGCTGATGGACGAAAACCTGACCACCGGGCAGAAGGTGAAGCTCTTGTTCAAAGAAATGAAGATCGGTTTCTTTAATGGCGTGATCCTGGCAGTCATGGCGCTGGTATTCCTGGGAACCTACATTCATCTGTTTAAGGGCTTTGCCCTGGGATATTCCCTGATGATTTCCGCCTGTGTGGGCGTGTCCCTGGTGGGCGCCATGGTGGTATCCAGCCTGGTGGGAACCCTGACCCCGATTTTCTTCAAAAAGGTGGGCGTGGACCCGGCAGTGGCGTCCGGTCCCCTGATCACAACCATCAACGACCTGGTGGCTATCGTGGTATATTACGGCCTGGTGGCTGTGGTGCTGATTGATATGTTCCATCTGGCGTAAAAATATTATTTTTAAGATCGAAAAAACAAAAGGCGGATAGGGGTTCCATATCCGCCTTAATTTTATATGATATATACAAAAATGAGCTAAAAAATTTGTGAAAATAGCTAAAAAAATAAAGAAAACAGACTTGGTAATTGACAAAATAATCAAAGCGTCATATACTTAATTCGAAGATAGAAAAAAGATAAACAAGGATTTCTATTTCTAAAATAATTATAAAATTGCATACTGCCCATTGAAAAAAAGAAAATAGAATTGTATACTTAATTCGATATTAAAAATTAGTAGGTGGTATGATAGATGGATAAGAAATCTTTAAAGGATGTAAAAAGGAATAATACAGCAAAGGTGCTGGAATACATTTTAAAACAGGGGCCTGTTTCCAGAATTGAGATAGCGGAACAAAGTGGATTTTCGCCAAGTACCGTAAGTATGGCTGTGTCGCTTCTTTTGAAAGACGGAATGGTTGAGGAAGTACGGGAAGGCGTATCTACTGGCGGAAGAAAACCGATCCTTTTGCAGATGAAGGAAGACTACGGATGTATCATTACGGTTTCTGTTTTGAGAAACGGTGTGAAGGCGGAGGTGTTTGATCTGTCCGATAAACGGATTGCGGAACGGACGCTGATATCGCGGTATACTTCCGGCAATCGACTTTTAAAAGTGATAGGTGATTTTGTACAGGAAATTCAGAATGGGAAAACAGAACTTCCGACGCGTATCATTGGACTGGGTCTTTTGTGCCAGGATGATCTGCCGGAGTATGATTTAATGACAGAATTTTCCACATCTCTTTCTTCAGACTTGATTCGTCTTGAGACAGCTTTGGCTACCAGATGTGGAGTTCCGGTAAAGAAGGAACTTCTGAATCGTTATAATCTAAATTATTATCTGAAGACGGCTGATGCAAGCTGCACAGATTATGCTTATGTGAATATTGGAGAACGAATCACGGCAAGCTTTGTGCTGAACCGGAAAATGATTCATAATTCGAAGGATTCTATTTTCGATATCAGTTCTGCAGTCCTGAGCGGAAACTTTGCCGGGTATGAGAATAATCCCGGAGGCTCGATGGCCATTGCCCAGGAAACGGCTCTGAAGAGTTTTTCTGCGGATAAACTTGCAGAAAAGCTTACCCAGGTAATTAAAAGCGCGCTGTTATTCTTCCCGGTCAAGGATGTATTTATCGGAGGACAGGTGGAAGGACTGGAGCAGGTGGTAGAAAAGATATCGCAGAATTTTGCGTTTCAACCGGTGATTCGTAAAGCGGGAGAACCGGGAAAACAGATTTGTGACATTTTTGCACGTCAGATTTTGTGGGAAAACTGTTACGCCCTGATTGAAGTAAATTAACGTATCCTTAGGCATAATCTGTTTTCCTGTTTGATATAAAAGAACTTAAAGGCGGTACATAAAACTGCGCAGGTGTGGCCGTTTTTAAATAATAAAACAAAAAGGAGAAATGTGATATGCTTCAAGGTATACTGATTTTGCTGTTTATGCTTGTTATCATGGGTCTTATGGTTACCCGTAAGATGCCGACAGTACTGGCACTTTTTGTACTGGCTGTTGGAATCTGTCTGATAGGTGGAGTCCCGGCTGTGGCCACGGATGCGGATGGCAATGCCATAGGTTTTTTACAGGCCGTTATCCAGGCGGGTGCTCTCCGGCTTGGTGACCCGATTATGGTAGCGATTTTTGCAGGATGGCTCGGTATGGTGATGGAAAAAACACGTATCAGTGAAACAATGATTAAAAAGGGAGCTGAACTTGGCGGCGATAAGACCCTGATTGTAACCCTGGTACTGTTTATCATCGCATCCATTTTGTTCTCTGTAGTAAATGGACTGGGAACCGTAATCATGGTTGGTACGATTGTGATTCCGATTCTAGTTTCAGTAGGTGTGGATAAGTTTACCGCTTCTGCTGTAATGCTCTTTTCCTATTGTGTAGGAAATAACGTGAATTTATCAAATGTAAACGCAATTGGTGCAATTTTGGGAACCAGCTTCGA
The DNA here is from genome assembly GCA_900553635.1 of uncultured Lachnospiraceae bacterium. The sequence continues at coordinate 13,323 of USDU01000035.1, forward strand.
TGACACATTTTTAATTCAGGCAATTTGCGCGGCAGGTGCTTTTGTCTCTGGCATCATATTCTTTGTAGTTCGTTGTAAAAAGGTGGGAAGAAAATTTGCTTTTTCTGCTCCGGTAGGAGAGGCTGAGGATGATGTCTATCAGATAAAAGGAATCATGGGTGGTCTGGCGATGATTACGCCATTGATTCCGCTAATTTTGGTTATCGGCTTTAAGTTTCCGCTGATTATTTCTTTTATGATTGCGATTGTATGGGCCTGTATCTTCACCAGCCTGAAGGCCGGATGGAGCCGGACCATGAATATGCTGACCAAGACCCTGTTTGATGGATTTTCCGCGACAGCGCCGTCGGCGATGCTGATGATTGGTATCGGAATGCTGCTTCTGGCTATCAATCAGCCTTCTGTAAAGACATCTCTGGAGCCGATTATGCGTGTGGTTACACCGAACGGTCTGGTTTCCTTCCTGCTATTCTTCATTGTACTGGCTCCGTTGTGCCTGTACCGTGGACCGCTGAACCTGTGGGGCCTGGGAGCTGGAATTGCGGCTCTGATGGTGGGCATGAATATCCTTCCGGTCAATGCGGTAATGGGAGGCTTTGCATCCGTATCCGTTATGCAGCTGCTGTGCTGTCCGACTAATACTCATAATGTATGGGTAACAAGCTATACAGGCGAGGAGGTAACATCTGTTACCAAACGTCTCCTGCCCTGGATCTGGCCGGTTGTTATCGTCGGTGTCGTAGTGAGCGCAGTGATGTGGCTGTAAAAAAATTTCACAGAGTAAAAAATGTTGCGGCCTGTAGTATTATAGGTCGCAACACTTTTAAACAGAAAAAGAGGTAGGAACATGAAAGTTAGAATTGGAATTGACGTAGGCGGTACCTTTACGGATGCAGCGCTGATCAATAATGATACGTTTGAACTGGTCAGCACAGCCAAGGTACCTACGACCCATAAGGATAAAGCAGGCGTAGCAGCCGGTATCGTGCAGGTACTGCGTGAGATCATGGAGAAAAATCAGGTAAAGCCGGAAGATGTAGTATTTATTTCCCATGGAACGACACAGGCGACCAATGCCCTGCTGGAAGGCGACGTAGTAAAAGTAGGTATTGTAACCATCGGAAAAGGAATTGAGGGCGCCAAGTCCAAGAGCGATACGGTCATGGGCGACATTCCCCTGACGGCTACCAAGAGCCTTCATTCAGAAAATGAGTATGTGGAGAGTGAAACCGAAGCATTTTGCCAGAATGCAGCTGAGGCAGTGATACGGCTTCAGGAAAAAGGCTGTGAGGCAATCGTGGCGGCTGAGGCGTTCAGTGTAGACCATCCGGAGAACGAGACGAAGGTTTCGGAGATCTGCCAGGAAAAGGGAATTACAGCGACAGCCACCAACGAGATATCCAAGCTTTATGGCCTGAAGGTAAGAACACGTACCGCGGTTGTCAACGCCAGCATTATGCCAAAGATGCTGGATGCAGCCAATATGACAGAATCCAGTATTAAAAAAGCCGGAATTCAGACGCCACTTATGGTAATGCGTTGTGACGGTGGTGTAATGACAGTAGATGAGGTGCGCAGAAGGCCGATTTTGACGATTCTGTCCGGTCCTGCAGCAGGAGTGGCCGGTGCGCTGATGTATGAAAAGTTGACCAACGGTATCTTCCTGGAGGTAGGAGGAACCAGTACGGACATCTCCTGTGTGAAAGATGGAAAGGTCATGGTCAAATACGCCGAGGTAGGCGGTCACAAGACCTATCTGACTTCTCTGGATGTGCGCACAGTGGGCATCGGCGGCGGAAGTATGATTCAGATTGAAAATGGAAAAATTTCAGATGTAGGACCCAGAAGCGTACATATTGCAGGTCTGGATTATGAGGTTTATTCTGACAGCGCAGATATTGTTGACCCGGTTCTCTGTGCGATAAAGCCCACGGATACACACCCGGATTACGCGTATG